>NZ_JAUBRM010000093.1:0-21942 GCF_036701905.1 Microcoleus sp. MON2_D5 | reverse complement strand
AGGTACTGGAATAATAATGAATCCTCCTGTATTTATTGTTTTAAGCACTGCCTAGCCCTTAACTGAACCGTATTGACTTTAGACGGCGGAGAAGGAAATGATAGTCTCGCAGGTGGAGTCGGTAGCGATCGCCTTTTGGGCGACTTTGGTAACGACAGTCTCAGCGGTGGTGAAGGCAATGACAAACAGGAAGGAGGGGCCGGCAATGATTTTCTTGAGGGCGACGAAGGCGCGGATTTAATCAGAGGAGAAGACAATAATGATAGTATCTTCGGAGGGTCTGGCAATGACTGTCTTAACGGCGGTCAAGGCAATGATACGGCGAGCGGAGGAGATGGAGGCGATCGCTTGTTTGGTGGAAGCAACAACGACTTGCTAATGGGCGACAAAGGTAACGATCGCCTGTTTGGAGAAGGTGGCAATGACACTCTAATAGGTGACTTAGATAATGACTACATCAACGCCAATGCAGGAGACGATTTGCTGGAGGGAAATCAAGGCAACGACACCCTGATTGGCGAGCCGGGTAATGACATCATATCGGGTTATATCTTTTCATCAACTGGAGAACAAATCGATCATTGAATTGGGCCAAGTGAAGCTGACATATTGGTTCTCGGTTCATTAAATACCAGCCCTTACCTCTTCTATGGCGGTAAAGGTCGCCATGCCATTATTCAGGATTTTAAGCGGGGCGAAGGCGACAAAATCCAAGTCGTTGGTTTCGTACAAGATCGTAACGGTTCTCGCTTCTTCTCTTACCGATTTGAATCTTATGATGACGGTACGAGACGGGGAACTCGGATATTGGTCGGATCGGATTTAATCGCCGATGTTCAAAATATTACTGATGTGAATCTATCAGATTGCGCGATCGTTTCGACTGGGTTTTCACCGCCATCGCGAGACTTTCCATCCTTCCCGTCTCTTCCTGAAATTCCCTTTCCGATACCGCCACTTCCCTCTCCTTTCTCGCCAATGCTGCCAGTTTTTGTGGAAAGTTTGCCTTCTTTTCAATTGTGATAGGACTTTACGGACGGGGGTAATCACCCGCTTTTTTTACGGAAATACGCAGGTTGCACCCAGCAGATGCTGTTAGAAGGGACTGAAGTCCTTACTACAAAACAAGATTCGGTTGTACCATCCAACCGGTTCGGGTGACTCGACTGACATTGAGGGCCTTTGGGGCAGAAAGTGAAGTTTTACGATCGAGATGAAATTTGGCCTCTCCCCCTAAACCGGTTTCCGGCTCGGACTGCTTTCTGTAGCTTAGCCCTCCTCCCATACCACCTTGGGCGGATGTTGAGATTGCGAAAAAAGCGTTTTAAGCCTCCACAAACCGATCGCGCGTGTGAAAATTGCACGGCAATTATGTTACATTTTTTATCACAGTCTGGAATTCGATCGGGCAACGCCAGCGAGTAGGGACAAGCCACCGCTTAGTTTCCCAGGGCTTGCAGGCGATCGCACAATAGAGTTCCTTTCGTCAGCTCCAAATTTAAAAAATAGCCTCAGGCATTTGCTAGTAAAAGCAAGCTGCTCGGCGCGGGGCGACAAAAAACCTTGTGGCTGCTGCCCTGAACCTCAACCACAGCAATATTCTTTTAGGAATTCTGGCTCCATGTTTTCTAAACAAATCACCGACTCAAAAACCTACCAGTGGTTTGAGGAACGCCTGGAAATTCAGGCGCTCGCCGATGACATCACTACAAAGTACGTACCCCCGCACGTCAATATTTTTTACTGCTTGGGCGGAATTACTTTAGTTTGCTTTCTGATCCAGTTTGCCACCGGCTTCGCCATGACTTTCTATTACCGTCCGACGGTGGCAGAAGCTTTTTCTTCAGTGCAATACCTGATGACTGAAGTCAACTTCGGCTGGCTGATCCGCTCCATCCACCGCTGGTCTGCCAGCATGATGGTACTGATGATGATTTTGCACACCTTCCGGGTTTACCTGACCGGCGGCTTCAAAAAGCCCCGTGAATTAACCTGGGTGACAGGAGTAATCTTGGCAGTCATCACTGTTTCTTTCGGCGTGACCGGCTA
The DNA here is from genome assembly GCF_036701905.1 of Microcoleus sp. MON2_D5. Classification (NCBI taxonomy): domain Bacteria; kingdom Bacillati; phylum Cyanobacteriota; class Cyanophyceae; order Oscillatoriales; family Microcoleaceae; genus Microcoleus; species Microcoleus sp. MON2_D5. The sequence goes on along the minus strand of NZ_JAUBRM010000093.1, from coordinate 19,893 downwards.
TTCGCTGCCTTGGGATCAAATCGGTTACTGGGCAGTTAAAATCGTTTCCGGCGTCCCCGAAGCTATCCCGTTTGTCGGTTCTTTGATGGTTGAACTGCTGCGCGGCGGTGTCAGCGTCGGTCAAGGCACTTTGACCCGTTACTACAGCTTGCACACTTTTGTGTTGCCTTGGCTGATTGTAGTCTTCATGCTGGCTCACTTCTTGATGATTCGCAAGCAAGGTATCTCTGGCCCGTTGTAAGTTTTGAGTTGTGGGGGCGGTATTTTTTTGGCCCCCCGCTGAATTTTGAGTTGAAAATTCATAATTCATCACTCATGATATTTATTTACGGCTAACACTTCCTGCGATCGCGCCGCTGATTCAAACTAACGAATACAGCGGAATGGCAGGCCCGGGTAAAACTAAAAGGAGAACACTGTTACTATGTCTATTCTCAAAAAACCTGATTTGAGCGATCCCGCGCTCCGCGCTAAGCTCGCTAAGGGCATGGGTCATAACTATTATGGCGAACCAGCTTGGCCTAATGACTTGCTCTACGTTTTCCCTATAGTCATCATGGGAACGTTTGCTCTGTGCGTCAGTTTGGCCGTACTAGACCCGGCTTTGGTTGGGGAACCTGCTAATCCTTTTGCTACTCCGCTGGAAATTCTGCCGGAATGGTATTTGTGGCCTGTGTTCCAACTCCTGCGCGTTTTGCCTAACAAATTGTTGGGTATTGCTTGCATGGCTGGCGTTCCCGTTGGCTTGATTTTGATTCCGTTCATCGAGAGCGTTAACAAGTTCCAAAATCCGTTCCGCCGCCCTGTTGCTACTACTGTTTTCCTGTTGGGAACTGCGGTAACTCTGTGGTTGGGTATTGGTGCTATTTTCCCGATCGACAAATCTTTCACACTGGGTCTTTTCTAAGATTTAAGTTTGCTTGATTTTGACGCCTGCGGATTTCCTGTAAAGTGCTTTTGTACTGGTGGGAAACTTTCGCGGGCGTCATTTGATTTTAGATTTTAGATTTTAAATTTTAGATTGAAGAATAGCGGATTGGGAATTTCAATTGATTTTAGATTTTAGATTTTAGTTAGATTGAAGAATAGGGGATTGGGAATTTCAATTGATTGAAAAATTGAATAAGTGGGGATTTTTATGTCTATTATTATTTAATAATACTCAGTAATTAATTCTCTGATTTTATTAACTTAAATTCAGAAGCATACAGAAGCCTAAAATATTATATCTAAATATATATATATAGCAATCTTAAATGAGTCGTAAATTTTTTACCCCACCCCAACCCTCCCCTTAGTAAGGGGAGAAAGTAAGAAATTAACAAATGATTTAGGATTGCTATATAAGCACAAAGAAAACCATAGTATTTTGTAGGGGCGAGTTCCTGTAAATATCTACGGTTTATATGCGGCTCTCAGAGATTAAGGCTAATACTTGAGATGCAGAAAGTAGATCTACTTACCAGCAATCGTTAAAAATTCCCCTCAATCTCCGGGAAAAGGCTAGACTTGGCCGCAGACATATTCAGTAAAACTATATCTATATTGCCACTGCGTTTACAAATAAAGATGGCTATAGTTATACTTACTGATTTTGGCATTTAAGTGGGATTCAATACCCGCTCAATTGCCGCTCAATACCCTCTTGCTGCTAACTGCAAAGCGGGTTATGGCGAGGGATTCTCGGAGGAATTATGATGAACCTAAATTTAGATACTATTTTCTCATCGCTGATGAACCCGGCCCTGAACGAGTTTCAGGTTTGGGCTTTGCAAAACCCGGAAGAAAGTCTCAGCAAAACGATGCTACCGCCGATCGCCCTGATTGAGGGTTTGATTGCCAACGAACCCACCTATTTGCCACTAAAACGGCTGGCTTTCGGAGCCAATTTTTGCTGCGCGGGGCAAGTCGTGATGGGAGAGTTTGACACCCTAGAAAAAGCACTCACATCGCCCCAGGCGCGCGGATGGCGGCTGGGTACTTCTGTACTCGATCCCGATAGCGCGCCCAACCAAGATGTCGGCGGTAGGAACCTTTTTCTACTGTCTTTGTCCGATCGCGAAACAGATGGTAGCAGCAACCACGCAGCATTCCGAAGCTGTATGCAGAAATATCTCTTCAACAGTGCGACAGCGGATCGCCAGGGAGACGAAATCAGCAGGCGGTTGCTCGATCGGCTAGCCGCCGATTATGCCCAAATGCCACACGGTGCGGGGGGAGCGTTTTTTACCGATGTCAAGCGGGGTTGGATGGGATTTTTAGTCCGATACCTGCACTACGTCATCTTTGGGATTAATCCAGACGATTCAGAGTCGATCGAACTTCTCACCGAATTGCATTACACCCGCCAAAGCCCGCTGCACTACTTCGCCGTCATCGGCAACCTGCTGCAAAGCCTGAACGTCTTTGGACACGGGGATTTGTCCGCTCTAATCGAGCGTGCAGCGACTATCTATGAGAATTCCCCAGCTTTAGCCGACTTCGAGGAGAGCTCGGAAAACAACGGCATGACTAAGCGGGAATTGGCGAAGCTGATGACATCGATTATGGGGATAGCGGGACTGCAAGGCCCTCTGCACCTAGGTAACACGGCAATGGGATACCGCCCTCTCCCCGCCTATAAAGGACAGCAGACGGCCGAAATTAACCCGACTGATTTTTGGGATCGGCTCGATTTGGACGATCGCCAGTCGATCGAGCTGTTCCTCCTGGAATGCGCCCGCCTCTGGGCTCCCGTCAGCGCCACGCACCGAGTCGCCACAGAGCCATTCACCGCAACGTTAGCGGGCAAAGAGCGCACTTTCCCAGCCGGAACCAAGGTACTGATACCGCTCAGCCTGGGGCTGCTAGACGGGAGTTTCTGGGGGCCTACGGTATACGAATTCAACCCTAAGCGGGAGAATCTGTGCCCTTTTCATATGGGATTTCATTCCGTGGGCGATCGTAGCGCGGGACGGATTTGCCCGGGTAAAGACATCGCACTCAAGATGCTGGTGGATGTCGTGAGTACGGTAGGCAAAGTGCGACGAGCCTCTGAGCCGAATTTGCAGGGGTAATCAATCCAAAAGCTCGATCGGACAGCGGTTGAAACTGAGATATTGCACCATTTCTCGCTTAACAAGCCCGACAGCCCACCCCACAAGACATCAAGTTTATTGTGGGGTGTCCCCCCCGCCGTTGAATAACTGATTGGCTAGGATGCAAGATGTGAGTTGAAACCGCACGCCACATAAACTATCGATCGCTCGATCGACTAAGAAATCAAGGGGGTATCTAATAGGAAACCAAAACACAACTATTTTGAGGATAAATAATACCATGTTAATCGAAGAAAAGCAACTAAAAGACATCGCGAATTGGATGAAAGTAGAACATCCAGCCGAGTTACCAGAAGTCCTGCAAGGTATCTTTTTTATGGACGGGAATGTTTTACCAGACGATTGTTTGACGATGTACAGTTCAGACTGGAATGCTGACGAACGGACGTTATTGCTGCGCGTTTTTGACCCTGTTATCTGGACATTTCATTCATCAATGGCGGGACGGATGTTACTTTATTTAGTCAAATTTTCTCGGATAACTTACTTGTTCCGATTCTCGGATGCAACTTTGCAGCACGGACACATCACGCCGATAGTGTTTGGATGGTCTGTGCCACAGTGGCTTGTAGATTTTTTGATCGATCGAGATCCGAATACTCCGAATGGAGATATCTGGCATCGCACAAACTCGTTTTTCGGCAGACCTGCTGACAGCGGATATACACTCCGCAGGATTGTAGACAAAGATGGCAATTACACCTCAGCTTTTCCAGAGATGCTGTCTAAGGTTGAGAGTGATTGTTTAATTATTGCCAAAGAGTGAAAATATTTAGGAAAACTACAAAACCCGCTTAATTAGGCGGGTTTTGTCGATCGAAGTGGCGGGAATAGTCGCTTTCATGGCATCATAGAAACTTGTCCCTCACATAATTGAAATAGATGACCGCTCCAAACTCCCCTGTTTCCCCCGTCACTTGGAAAGAAGACCGAGTTCTGCTAATTGACCAAAACCGACTCCCGAAAGAATACGGTGTAGTCGAAATTAGCCGCTGCGAAGATATGGCTGAGGCGATTAAAACTATGATAGTCCGAGGTGCTCCGGCGATCGGGGTAGCAGCAGCTTACGGGATGTATTTGGGGGCGCGAGAAATCGAAACGGGCGATCGTACCGAGTTTTTTACTAAACTAGAACAAGTTGGCGAGTTATTGCGATCGACTCGTCCCACGGCGGTTAATTTGTTTTGGGCAATATCGCGAATGCTCAAAACAGCCGAGAGAACTAGCGGTTCCGTCGAACAAGTGCAAAAAACTTTGTTAGAAATGGCCAAAACCATTCAAGCAGAAGACTTGCAAACTTGTAAAGATATCGGCGACAAGGGTTTAGAAGTTCTGCCAGCTACACCGGAAAAATTGAACTTACTAACTCACTGCAATGCAGGTGCGTTGGCAACAGCAGGCTACGGTACTGCTTTAGGTGTATTTCGTTCTGCTTGGCGAGAAGGAAGACTCGGAAGAGTTTTTGCAGACGAAACTAGGCCGCGTCTCCAAGGTGCAAAACTCACCACTTGGGAATGCGTACAAGAAGGAATTCCCGTGACATTGATAGCAGACAATATGGCCGCTCACTGCATGAAACTCGGCATGATTCACGCAGTAGTTGTGGGTGCAGACAGAATCGCTGCTAACGGCGACGCTGCCAATAAAATTGGCACTTACAGTTTAGCAATTGTTGCCAAAGCTCACAACGTCCCGTTTTTTGTCGCCGCTCCTCTGTCAACAATTGATTTTGAACTTTCCGACGGCAGCAAAATCCCCATTGAAGAACGCGATCCAGTTGAAATGTATCAAGTTGGAACTACGCGAATTTGTCCTGTGGGAGTCGAATTTTACAATCCCGCTTTTGACGTAACTCCCGCCGAATTAATCTCAGGAATTATTACAGAACACGGCACGGTTGCTCCTTGGGCGTTGAAACAGTTTCAGGCAAAACAATTAGTTTGATTGTATGTTACTCAACCGCTCATTCCACCAGTTATCTCGGAAAATAATACCGCTTTTTAAAAGCGTGACATCTTTAGGGACACGGCACTGGCGTGTCCCTACCGAAACTCAACTTTTAAGCAATGGTACAAGCGGGACTTATAGCTGTCGCAACCGGCAGAGGAAAGTTGTTATAACAACTCTAACTCTGCCAGTTTTTTTCGCTACAGTCGCTCAGTCTCAGTGGCCGCCAACCTTGAAAGCTCAGGAATCAGCAGCCAAACAATATGTGGCAGCAATGAATAAAGCTCAACAAGCCTACTATATACAGAATACTGGTTTTACAAGTTCTGTTTCTAATCTAGGTATCGGTATTAAACCTGACACAGCCAACTACCAATATTCAATTAATACGGAAAACAAAGTTGTCTTTAATTATGCAGTATCGAATCAAGCTAATCTCAAAAGTTTGGTTGGTGGAGTCTTTTTAGTAGGAAACAAAACCCAAACAATCTTGTGTCTAAATGCTACTCCTGGGAAGATTAAACCACCTAATCCAATGTATGACGGTCGGGATTTATACTGCGCTGCTGGTACAGGAAAAATTGCTCAATAAATTATGTCGAATTTAGTGTGTAATTTAGTGTATGATTTGGCAGATAATTGGGTAGTAAGCGCCGATTTAGCGAAGCAATTACTGTCAGGGGGCGCTACTGTGCTCGATGCTCGTAAACCTGTTTTAAAGTGGTTTTGCCGTCTGCCACCAGCTATTCCTGTAACTTGGCAGGAATTTTCTCAATCGCACTTTCCCCACCAGGGAAAAATTATCGAAAATAACACAGTTTTAACTCAAAAACTGCAAGCAATTGGCATTTGTCAATACAAACCTGTCATAGTTGTTGCCGATTCGGTGAAAGGCTGGGGCGAAGACGGGCGAATTGTTTGGATGCTGCGGACTTTGGGGCATGAAAAAGCCGTTTTTGTAGATGGAGGATATCGAGCTTTAATCCAAGCTGGAATTGAGCGAGTAAAATCGGCAAACAATCCACCGAAAACCGGAGATTTTATCGTATCTCGCCGCTCGAATTGGGAAATTGAGCAGGATGAATTGAAAGCGATTTTAGGCAATGCTAATTTAGCAGTTATTGACGCCAGAGAACCGCGAGAATATGCAGGTAAAACGCCTTACGGAGAAAAGCGGGGCGGCCACATTCCCGGTGCGGTTCACCTTTACTACAAACAGTTAATGGACAAACAGGGACAACTGCTGGCTCGCGGGGAAATTGTCGCTATTTTGCAGCAAAAAGGAGTTTCGCAGTCAACTCAAATTGTGAGTTATTGCTCCGGGGGAATTCGCTCTGCATGGTTGACTTGTGTCTTGACAAATGTGGGATTTAATGCTAAGAATTATGCAGGTTCCATGTGGGAATGGTCGGCGTCGCCTGCAGATAGTTATCCCCTTTCAATAAGCCTTTCAGGGGCCGGCTAGAAGCCCAACCCCTACTCCCCACAATAAAATTAACTCTTTCTGGAACAAGCCGGAAAGCGTGTTCTTCTTCAAGAAGTCGGGAATCTAAAACAAGAGCGTTTCAGGTTGAGATTCTCAACCGACTTGTTCGATATACTGAGCGAGATCGTCGCGCAGGCGGCTGAGTTCGGCTTCGGTGGTCACGCGCACGCGATCGTCCCTAACCGTAATCAGCACTTTCGCAGCAAAAGGAGTTGGCCAGATATTCGGGTTGCAGAAAACCTCCAAAAAGACATCTCCTGCATACCGATATTCCATCGGTTTTTGGGGAGAAGCTTTAGCGCCAGCGGTTTTGGCTGCTACAGCTTTCAAGCTTTCCATCAAAGCTGCAATTTCGCTTTGCAAATCCCGCGCGGCTTGCGGGGAAAAGCTAAAGGAGACAGAACCTTCGACTAAATTCAGTGTCAGCGGAGAAAGAGACATGGGCAATGAAATTTAACATACGATTGTTAATGATAAAAAATATAGTAACCCAAAAGAAGTACATTCCAGCTTAATTGGACTGCGAAACTGGTATTAATTAAAAATTCTCTCAAGAAGCTCGGCTAAATTAATTAATATAAATCTAGTCGCAAGCTAGATTCCGCAAGAGTTTTAACCTGTTATGATTTGATAAGCTTTAAACTAGAAACCAGAAAACTTGACGGCAGATCGAGGAGATTTTATGGTTGCCGATAACCGTTCCGAAGTCCGCAAGGTTTTAATAATTACTTTATTGCTAAATTTGCTGGTGATGGCAATTAAAGCAGCCGTGGGATGGCTGACTGGTTCCCTCAGTTTGCTGGCAGATGCTTTGCACAGCGTGACGGACAGCGCTAATAATATTTTAGGATTGGTAACTAATCATTATGCCAATCCGCAGCCAGATCGCGATCATCCCTACGGACACCAAAAATTTGATGCTCTCGGAGCTCTGGGAATTGCTGCTTTTCTGGGAATTGCCTGTTTTGAAATTCTCAGCGGTGCTGTCGAAAGGCTGATTAACGGGGGTAAAGTTGTCAAAATATCCCCAAATGAACTGTGGATTTTGCTGATTGTACTGGGGATTAATATTTTTGTCACTTTTTACGAGCGCAGAGTTGGCAAACGTCTCGGTAGCGCGATTTTAGTGGCTGACGCTCAGCACACGCTGAGCGATGTTTGGGTGACAATTATGGTCATCGGCGGGTTGATTGGTGTTTGGCAAGGGCAGGTTTGGAATATACCTCAATTACAATCCCTGGATGTGTTTTTGTCTTTTCCTGTGGCTGTTTTGGTATTTAGCAGCGGTTGGAAGGTTTTAACAGAAAATCTGCCTTGGTTGGTGGATGAAATGGCGATCGCACCGGAAGTTATTCACGCGATCGCGATTGATGTACCGGGGGTTGTCAACTGTCACTCGATCGCCTCCCGTGGCGTTGTAGGGCGTCAAGTATTTATTGAGATGCACGCGATCGTCGATGCTGTCGATGTAGAAACTGCTCACCGGATTACAGAAGAAGTAGAAGCCCGTTTGGAAGAACGTTTCAGCCCTGTACGCATCTTAATTCACGTTGAGCCGCCGGCTTACCATTCCGACCAAATTAGCTACGATTCTGGAGAGAAGGAAGAAGTTAAGCGTGAAGTTGGGTAACGGATGAGTGTAAGGGATTTAAAGGATGTAAGGGATAGACTGAAGCTGGAAGAGGATGGATGTGAAGGAGGAAAGATTTAGGCTGTATTTCCAGGAAAAAGCAGGTTGAGGGATGAAGGAGGAAGGCGGTTTTTGCGATCGCAATTCCTTTAATTTTTTAAATGCTATCAAAGGAATTAGAGCGATCGCACTTAATTTAGTGCTAGTTTTCCACAGGAAAAGGGGGGTTTTCCACAGAAATCAGCAAGTTTTCCACAATAGATTGATCGGCTGTCGTCGATTTCTGTCTTTCTATTTGTATAAATTCCAAGTATTTTGAATTTCTGTAGCCATTTCCCCCCGCAAATGCCAAGGTAGCAAAATCTCCACTTGTGAACCGAGAGCTCGCCGCCATCTTAACAGGTAGTGCGGATGGAATTTTTAGTTTATTTTATCTGGTGCTAGCCTATCTACTCTCGATCGTAGCGGAAATTCTCCTACTCTGTTTTAGCGGACGATTCTCTTAATTCAGAGAAAGATGAAGAAATGTTTCGATCGAGTTGGATTTGGGGGTGTGAGTGCGATCGCGCCTGAGTTGGTGAAAAAGCGCTCGCCTTCTGCCAAAATCAAAATTCAAGCCTCCAAAATCGATCGATGCAGCCATTTCAAAACTGCATCGATGAGATTCGGATGGTTAGGAGAAATGCGTTTTACATTGTCGCATGGTCGATCGGTGATGATTGCGATCGTGCCTCCAAAAGCACTCAGTGCAGTTAAAAAAGGTTCGCTGAATTCGCGATCGATTTTAGAGTTGTAGAACAGCAACGCAACTCGTTTTTCTAGGTTTCTCAAATTCAGTCGCCAATAGGCTTTGAGCAGTGGCATAGTTGTAGGTGTTCCTTCTTGTCGTTCTGGACAACCTTGCTCTACCATTTGGATATAGATATCAGTGGCAGGATTATCTGGAGGGTTAAATTCGCTACCATCAATACAAATCAGTTGTACTGCTTGATTGAGTTCTTCATTATGGGAAACCGCAGACTGAAGAACTGACAATTGCTCAACAAGCTTGGGGTGTTGAGCAGTAGAAGAGTTAGCAACAGAGATGTTTTCAAGTGTCTCTAAGTCAGTACAAGATGGTTGAACACCACAAGCGTCATAAAATTCCGTATAACTCAAGTGATTAGCACAATGCCACAGCACTGAATGAGCAATTATATATAAATCCGTGTCAAACTTAGCAACTGCATCTTCTACATAATCCTTTAGACCAAAAACTAGCCTTTGCAGTTGTGATTTGTGAGTAATTTGTTTTAATTCGGCGGCAAGAAACCCTTGAATTTGACGGTCTTTTAAATTGACGGTTAAGTTTACTAATTTATCAACAATAGATTGTGGTGACAACGTTTCAATGTTAACTAATATTTCCATACAAATATGGCGTAATATGTTGTCTTTATTTATTTGGAGAATTTCCATTAGTTTATCGATGACTTCAAAATTAGTTTGTTTAATTTTGGCAATCGCAATTTCTTCGCAATCATATAATTTCTCAGCAAAACTATTTAGCCGCCAATTTATAATGTTTAGTTCTTGTGGCTCGTTAATTAGTGAACCAAATTCAACATATTGTCTTTCAATCAAAAAACCTTCTATATTTTCTGTATCGTCACTTGTGGGTAAATTTAACTCCTCGGCTGTATTTTTATTCAGATAGTTTTCTATCAATAAACTTATAAAATCAATGAATGTCTTATCTTTGCTACTTTGGTAGCCTACTATTTTAAAACGCTCATACATTGTTGTAGTTTGAGAAAAAATTTGTACTAAATGTAGTAAAAGATAGTCAAAGTCAATTTTTACTTTTACCAAACAAATCAATTTTTTAATAATTGACCGATTCTCGAAAATTTTTGGATAGCTCAAGCTTGCCATTACTAACATTTGAGCATAAGCTATAGATTCATCTGTGTCTTCTTCATTTGCAATTAATTGGATTAATTTATTAATGATTTCTACAATAAAACCTTGTGTCTCCAAATAGTCAAATAAAGATAGAATAATCACTGGATTTTGTGAAGTATATAACAAATCCATGATTGCTCTGTTGACTTTTGAAATATCAATATCAAGTCTCTTGACTATATCTATACCAGGAATAATACTTATTTGATTGTCTCGATTTTGACTTATGAAATCAATCAAAGCATCCAATACGTCTTGATTGTTGACTAAAGCGTTATGATTTAGGCTTAGTTCGTCTAAATGTGAAATAGCTAGCAATTGAATCATAGAATCTTGACTATTTAAAAATGATGTTAACTTACCAATAACCACTTTGTCCAAAATCTTAAAATCCATTAAAATATTAACGATATCAAAACTTTTTCTTTCGTATTGCTCATCTTCGTTCAATAAAGCCTTAACTAAAAAATCAACGGCAATTTGCTTGAAATTATCATTTTTTAAAGCTATTTTTGCTACTTCTATGGCACCTCCCTCATTATCATCTTTTAATAATTTAGGGATTAATACTTTTAAGCATTCATGCTCCGGGTTGATTTTAAATAAAACTTCCAAAAGCCTAGATAGTTCGTATAGTTCTAAATCAGTATTATTATTGATGACTTCACTTATAATATCACAGGCTTCTTTGGAAGCGTAATATTTTAACGATTCTATGATGAATTCCTCATAACCCGGAAGCATTGATTTGCATACTTTTGTTTGTATATTATCATCCAAGCAAACGAAATACACCCGTCCAGCAATAAATTCTATTTCGCCAGATTGACACGAGTAAACTATCTTTAATGGTAGAAGCTTAAGCCGATACATATTTTTCCATTTATCTTCCTTAAGATTGGTTATTGTGTCGATCAATTCTTTCTTTAGCAGTGCTGAAATCCGGGAGTTTTCTAACCATAATATAGCTACTTCTAGCCATTGGGTTTCAAAGATTCGATAGCGCTCCATGAAAAATTGATAATTATCAATTACTAAAGATGCAAAATATTCCTGGAATGTAGGATGAAAGAATGCGTAAACAGGTTCATCTGTTGCAGCTTCTCGATCTACTAAGTTCAGCAAACCGAGATCCCAGGCTAATTTAAAAAGCCTATCGCCCATTTGTTTTTCAATTAAACTCAGCGGCAACCGAAATCTAGCATGGCTATCCAATCCTGCTATAGACAAACGACCGAGGGCTTGATGTAATTCTTCTCGCAAACCTGGTTGAGTTGCCCAATCAATAACCGTTTGGGATGGTTTCCACTCATAGAAATAGCGGACAAAGTGTTGATATAGTTCCGCTTTGGTTTCTGGTAATTCGACTTGCTTATTTGGGCTGAATATTTGACACAGTAGAGATAAGCGAAGCGGATTTTTTACGAGTTGGCGGATGCGTTCTTTTTGCGGTTCTTGCAGCTTTTTCTGTAACTCCTGTCCCCGTTGAATATTTTTGGCTTCAGCAAACCACTGCTGAATAAAATCATCTACTTGTTCTTGTTTAAACTCCTGAGTTTTGTAAGTATCAAAGCCTGTGAGGGGATTGTTGAGACGGGCATCCCAAACATTGGTTCGACAGGTCAAAACAACCCGCACATTACCCAACCAATCAGTAAGCTGGTTTCTGATTTCCTCTAAGGACAAACAACTATTCGCCCCTACAGCCATTTCATCAACACCATCAAGTAACAGCCACACTCCACCTTGACGTAACCGTTTTTGTAGAGATGTTTTGTCAGACTTCTCTACATCAATATCAGGATAAACCAGAGCCATAGCTTCCGGTAACCATTCCTGAAGGATATAGTCTTTCAGTGTCTTTCCTTGCAAACTTGCCAGCGCAATGCAAATCGGCAAATCTTGATTATTTTCCTGAATGTGAGTGGCGATTTTATCTAACAGCGTTGTCTTTCCTGCTCCTGGTTCGCCGACAATAGCAATATGCTTATTTTTTCCAGTAGGGTTTTGTCCAATAACGTCAGTCATGAATTCATCATGCTCGTAAATTCGGGTAACAACTTCCGGTTCTAATTGATGTAACTGTTCCATAGGCACATTGCCACTGCGACGCTGCTGCTGTTTCCGTTCGATTAAACCTAGCGGTACAAAAACATTGATTTCAAATCCCTGTTCAGTTGCCTTACGCCTAATTCGCTGTTCTTTTTGCTGTTCCTTTAACATTTGTTGGCAAACTCGCTGCCAATCAATGTCAATGTTTGGCTCTGGATCTCGCTTGGAATTCTGCAATTTGGAGTCATGTTGGGCAATAAAGCTTATGGGTTCAAATTCTAATGCTTTAAGAATTGAGATGACAGTACCGCGATCCGGTGGCGTACCTTCAAGAAAGCGTTTAACCGTACTAAGATGCACATACGCCTGCCTTGCAAGGTCTTCTTGAGACCAACCTCGTTTATCTGGATTTAGTGGCTTCTCTAATTCAGCCATCCGTTGACGAACTTTATCCAAACCTGCGCCATCAATCCGAACACTGCGAGATGCCATAGTTTGACTCATTCCTAACAACTAGAGTGGATGAAATTGGGAATTTTGCATCAGTTGCATAGCCCGCCAGGGGTTTAAACCCCTGGCTCATAGCGAAAGTCCTCTAAAAGAGGACTAAATTCTGACTCAAAAAAGCGTTCTTCAGTCCACTTAAGTGGACAGTAGCTCTTAGCCGTGGACTTGAGTCCACGGCGGGACAACAGCACAGGCGCAAAATCTCAATCAAAACTATCCCTAGCATAGTCAGCATCAAGTTTCTTGACCAGTTCAGATCAGTTCACTTTTTTCTGAACCGTTTTGCTCTGGAGAAATCCAGTTGACCCCAATAGGCTTGAATCATTAACACTCAAAGGTTCAGCTTATGACAGCCTTCCAACTCAGCCTTTTCCCAGACGAGCCACCTACTCCCCTCGACTCCCTTAACAAAAAGAGAAGGGTAAAACTCCCATCCCAACCAACTGTAATTGAGCAATCCTGCACAACCCATAGAACCGCACAACTGTTGGAGGTATCCACCACAACTCTCTACCGCGCTCGGAAAGAAGGCAAACCTTACCAGAAGGGCGCTTGGACTGCTACCGCCCTTGGTGCAAACGCTTGGACAGTCGTCTACAACCCCTTTAATTCCCACTCACCCTAATCTGAAATAAAACTCATGCTATACGCCTTTGACTATGACAATTCTTTGTCTTCATTTCCCCAATTCCAAAGCGGAGAAATCATCAACGAGTTAGAAACGATCGCTATCGATATTCTAGAGATGATTTTAGGCGATCGCTTCCGTTACTGTCCCCAAGTTCCCCTAGAAATCATCTGTTCCCGTCCAGAAACTTTCACCCGTCTTCCCATTGAACTTTGGAAATTTTGGGTGAGTTCCAGAGTCGATATCGCCTTGATGGAACGCGGTTATTGTGCTAGTCGCAAAGCCCAACTCGTGATAGAATGTCAATCTCATTGGCACGATCGCCCAGAGGTGCAGGTGCGCGATCGCAAAAAAGCCCGACTCCTTGCATCTGTTGGCGTTCCCTTAGTATACCTGCGACAAATCGATCTCGATCGACGCTTCTATCGTTTCTACACTCCCAATGGACAAAAAGAAGTCTTCTACAACTCAATTACCCAACAAGGACGGACAGAACTGGAAGCATTTTTGCAACACTATTCAACACAGTTGACAGTTAACAGTTGACTCTTAGACTATAATTTTTATGTGTAAGTCCTGTAATTAACACAGGACTTACAGACGGCATCTATCCAAATCGAAAAGCAATAATCGACAATGGTATTACTCCCACTCGATCGTTCCCGGCGGCTTAGAAGTAATATCGCATTTTTTGTTCTGATCTACTGAATACCTTGTACCACATATAGATGGAATATGCTGGATGATTAGAAATACCGATCGCAACTAGAACAACGGTACAACATTGGTGGGAATTTAGCAAACAAGCTTGCCTTTCTAAATTGTTAAAAAATGGGCCTGACGGATATTTTTTAAATATAAGTTAGTGACCCAATTATCTATCTTTAGCCATGGGCGCATTAATACCTTTATAACCGGGTTTTTTACCCTTATTAAAGGCTAATTAAGCCGTTTTTTTGTCCATCAAACTCGATTTCTGGCAACCCGTGCGTCCAGGAGTATATCTTCCTTTGGAAAGGTGACTTGATTCCGATTTGTGGTATATTTTCTGGGCGAGGGGATGTTTTAGGACAATGTTCGATATGAAACGTTTAAAATTAAAATCAATGCTGGTGGCGGCGATCGCGATCGCCTTTTGTTTAATTGCGATCGCCAGCTATGCCCAAGCCAACAAGACTTTAACACTGGCGACTTCCCCAGACTACCCGCCCTATGAATTTAAAGATACGGCTGTTAGCGGCAACGAAATCATCGGTTTTGACATCGATATTGCCAAATATATTACTAAAAAATTGGGCTACGAACTGAAAGTAATTGGCATGGATTTTAACGGCTTAATTCCCGCTTTGCAGGCGGGCAGAGCCGATTTTGTGATGGCTGGAATGACTCCCACAGCAGAAAGGAAAAAAAATGTTGCTTTTTCTGACCTTTACTACGAAGCTCAAAATACAATTGTCGCCAATAAAGGCAGCAATTTGACCAAAGCTGAAGATTTAGCCGGGAAAAAAGTAGGCGTTCAACTCGCAAGCATTCAGCAGGAAGCTGTGAAAAAAATGGCCGGGGTGCAACTGGCTCCTCTCAATAGGATTCCTGACATCATTCAAGAAATTAAATCGAACCGCCTTGCGGCGGGAGTGATCGAGGATACTGTCGCTACGGGTTATGCAGCAGCGAACCCGGACTTGGAATTTAACACAATTCCGAATACTGAAGAAAGCGGTTCGGCGATCGCCTTTCCGAAAAATTCGAGATTAGTTCCAGAATTCAACCGAGTTCTCCAACAAATGAAAGCCAGCGGTCAAATTAAGGAACTAGCTACTAAATGGTTTTCTCGACCAATTCCGCAAGAACCTGCTCAAGCAAATCAGCCTGCGGTAGCCTCTAAGTTCGGGTTAGATTTTGGCAAAATCTTGCCGAGTTTGCCTTATATTTTGTCCGGGCTTTGGGTAACGCTAACTTTTACATTGCTGTCGGCATTTCTCGGATTTATCTGGGGAATCGTGCTGTCTCTGTTTAAGATTTCTAGCATTAAACCGCTGGCTTGGTTCGGTACTGCTTACACCTCAATTTTTCGAGGAACACCGCTAATTTTGCAGTTGACTTTAGTTTATTTTGCTACGCCGCAGCTTACGGGCTATAATATATCTGCGCTGCAAGCTGGTGTGATTACTTTTTTCCTGAATTCTGGGGCTTATATTTCCGAAACAATCCGCGCCGGAATTCAAGCCGTAGATAAAGGTCAAAAAGAAGCCGCAGAATCGCTTGGTGTTCCCTACAAACTGATGATGGGCGATATTATCTTGCCGCAAGCGTTGAAAAATATTTTGCCTGCATTGGTGAATGAAAGTATTGCTTTGCTGAAGGATTCAGCTTTAGTTTCAGTAATTGGCGTAGAAGACTTGCTGCGCCGCGCTACAATTGTGGGAGCAGAAAAGTATATTTACTTTGAACCTTTGATATTTGTCGGCGCAATTTATTATTTGATGGTGCTTAGTTTAACTTGGGGGGCCAATGTACTCGAACGCAGACTCCAAAGTAGCAGTTAAGGTCGATCGCCTGTATAAATCTTTTGGCAATCTTAAGGTTTTGCGCGAGATAACTACTGAGATTCATAAAGGAGAAGTGATTGCCATTATCGGCCCTTCGGGGTGCGGCAAATCTACTTTTTTGCGGTGTTTGAATTTACTGGAAATTCCGACTTCGGGACACATATACATTGACGGGGTGGATATTACTTTGCCGAAGGCAGATATTATGAAAATCCGCCAGAAAGTGGGGATGGTTTTTCAGCATTTCCACTTGTTCCCGCACATGACTGTGCTGCAAAATGTGATGTATGCGCCTGTAAAGGTGAAGCAAATTGCTAAGGATGAGGCGCGTCTGAAGGGGTTAGAATTGCTGGAAAAAGTGGGTTTGTCAGATAAGGCAGAGGTTTATCCTTCTAAGCTTTCAGGGGGACAAAAACAGCGGGTGGCGATCGCCCGCTGTTTGGCGATGGAACCGGAAATTTTGTTGATGGACGAACCGACTTCTGCACTCGATCCAGAAATGGTTAAAGAAGTGTTAGATGTAATGAAAGCTTTGACGAAAACGGGAATTACAATGGCAATTGTAACTCACGAAATGGGTTTTGCGCGGGAAGTCGCCCACCGGATATTGTTTCTCGATGGCGGAAAGGTGGCGGAAGATGTGCCGCCGCAGGAGTTTTTTAGTAACCCGAAGTGCGATCGCGCCAAGCAATTTCTGGAAAAAATGCTTTAATTTATATAAGAATTAGAGTTTTTAACCGCAGAGGACACAGAGGGCACAGAGAGAGTTAGAGGAGAAAAAGAAAGTTGCGGTAGGGTGCGTCAGTTTGAGATGCTCGATCGCCACGGAAAGTATAATAATGTTTATCCGATGATTAAGTTGGTAATTCTGTTAGAAAAAGGAGAGAATTCTTTGAATCACCTGGGTATTAAAATCTTTCGGAAAGCGGTGTCTTTCCTGAGCGTGATCGAGAAAGAAAGTCTTGGGATAATAAGCAAGACCGGCTTCCATCTCGCTAATCTTTTCTAATAAGGGTTCGATCCGATCGATTTTGTCGGGATGGCGATGTTGGATGAGAGTCGCAGCATTCCTAAAATGCCGCCCCTCATCCTGCGTCACCAAATGTCCTACGCGAGCAAAGCCGTTCCCATAGTGTTGGTAGAATTCTTTAATATCCCGGTGATAAGACCAGACGGAACCCATTTCGTCAAACATTAAACCAACTAGAATGGTGAATTCGTTCTCAATCAGAAACGAGATCGGTTCGAGTTCATGCACCCGGCTCTGGTTTTTTTGGTCAATCGCCTCTGGGGACAGACCTGATACCATGTGATAGACCTTACGTAGAGCAACGTAGTGCCGTAATTCGTCTTGCAGCCAAAGTTCGATCGCACTCATGAATTCTAACGAGAACTCCGAACTTCGAGATAACAGATGCTCGTAGAGTGGCTGACTGTCTCCCTCAGAGAACACATCTCGGCTCAGGAGATCCATAAATCCAGCCTGAATTGTAGGCGCGACTTCGGGAATTTTAAACTCATCGGCAATAAATTCATCTACACTCCACTCACTGCTAAGAATTGGAATTCCCCGGACATCATGAGTTTGTAATTTCATAGTTTTTCTGATTAGAAGTTAAGTATTCACCAGACGATCGCTCACAATATGCGGAACGATTAAGCAATGTCGTCCGGTGATCGGATTGGTATCTCCGCGCAATACGATGCCAGATGGAGTATCGCCGACAATCCAGGAACCTACGACGAAGTGGTAGCCAAAATATTCGGGCAAGGGTTGATAGGACTGAATAATGAATCCTTCGCGATCGTAGCCCATCGCCTCGCGGGCGTGAACGGCTCCGGCAACAAAATCGCCTGTTTCAATAGAAACCCCAACACCTTCTAGACCGACGAGGGGCTTTTTGACGTGCATTTGGGTCAGTAATGCTGTGGATTCGAGCGAGATAGTATCTGTGAAGAAAGTGGGTAGCAAGAATTGAGCGTACACTGGGTGGTTGCCAAATAATTCCCACATCCACACCATCGATCCTTTATTGCTTAAAATCTGTTTCCACAGCGGTTCAATGATTTTCACGTCCCCTGCTATCAGGCGCGATGCTAGGGCTTCATCTGCGTTAAAGGATTGGCTGGCGAGTTGCAAATCCAGCCAATCGACGATTTTCCACAGCCGCAAGATCCGATTATTGAATTGATCGACAAAAAATCCTTCTTCATCCACGCCCAGATGGTTACGCAATCCTACCAGTTGGGTGAAAAAGCGATCGTTTCCCAATTCTTGATTGATAATTTCGACCAGTTGCCCTGCCATCTCGGTATCTTCTGACAGATGCTCGTCAATTAACAAGCTCAGACCGAACTGCTTTAAATCATAATGACGGCTTAGAGTGCGGAATCGACCGGCAACTTCATCCCAAAAGTTGTTGAACTGATTGGCATCGTTGGGAAGCGCTCGCAAATCTCGGCTTGGTTTTTTCATGTCATCTAACCACAGCCATTGATAGACCGTTTCTGCACCCAAGAGAGGAGTTTCGCCGTTGATTTCTAGAAGGCTAATTTTTCCATCTTCAGTGACGGCAAGATCGAAACGGGTATAAAGAGACATATCTTCTGCTTCGTCAACCCGATCCCACGAAACCTGAATTGCTTCCCAGAAAGCAGGGGGAATAGCGAGTTTTTTCATCCGATTTTCTAGGCCATCAGCGGTGAAAAACCAGTCCAAAAACTCCCGACACATATCCCAAAGAGCCTCAGTAGCATCCCAGATGCTCGCCTCTTCCTGGCGCGAAAACATCACCCCAAAAGGACGGTCTAAGGCTTCTGCCCAGTAGCGTTGGTTGATGTCTGCAAGAGGCTGACATTGGTAGGCGTTCTCTAATACGTGCTGCTGCCAGTTGCGCCGTCGCTGAAACAAAAAGGGATACATGGATGAAGCACCTTGCTAGTGACACTGGAGAATATGGAAAAATAGAGAAAAATCGGTCTTGGTTACTTTCCTCCGGCTCCCAAAGGAGCCGTGGAACGGACTGTGCTACCAAACCTCCCTCGTCCTTTGATGGTTCCCTGAGCTGCGTGGCCTGGGGGGCGATTTGGGGTGTCGCCACTGGAGGAAAAGTAGGGAGAATCTAGCGGTATGCCCTGTAGGGGACGAGTAATCTGGGTTCTATCTGGAGTTACAATTCCGATGTTGGAGCGGTAAACGGGTTGCACTGGATAAACCGTGTAGGAGCCGCCGTTGACGCCGTTGACCACTGTTGGAGGGGCATCATCATCGACATCATCGGTGAAATAGAAGCCGCCGAACTCTGGTCGCCATCCGGGGGTAGCAGCGCTGGAATTCGATACCTGCGAGCAAATGCTTGCTGTGTCTTCTTGGCATTCTGGCTGCGTGCGATACACGGGCGTAATGCGTTCGTATTCCTGCATTGCGTACCGGAACTGAGCCTGACACTGCTCTTTGGTGAACCCGTTGCTTTGGTTCATCGCATCTACAATACATTGCTGTTGGGATTCGTAGTAGCGTACTTCGTTGCGTTGGTGCAACATGGTATAAGCAAGATAGCCTAATCCACCGATCGCCAGTACACCTGATGTAATTAGAAGGTAACGAATTGTTGTCGTTCGATTGTTGTTATGAGTCATGGCTAACCGGAGGTTAGAGTCATTATTTTAAAGAACCTGTAATGTGATGAATTTGCTGCCACTGAGATGATTGGATTTACACGGTCAGCCAAAGTTCAAGTAATTTACCTAAGTCTGTGAGTTGGCACTCACGACTTTGATTATAGCTTTTACTACATTGCGCGATTCAGGGATTTCTCGAACGCAGCAAATTATATTCCTCAAATATTTGATTTCAAATTCGCCTTTTTTGACTGCGCTGATTTCGCTGCCGATCGAGCTTTGCCAAAGCAGCACCCGAAACATCCGCCAGAATGCTAATTATCCGATATAAAGCCACGGCACTCAGAATTATACCCCAATACGGTTCAGTTAAGGGCTAGGCAGTGCTTAAAACAATAAATACAGGAGGATTCATTATTATTCCAGTACCT
>NZ_JAUBRM010000236.1:0-1067 GCF_036701905.1 Microcoleus sp. MON2_D5 | reverse complement strand
CAATTGAAAATCTGTGGTCAAAACTGAAAATCATTCTCCGTTCTATCAAGACTACTAATTATCAAGAATTAGGAAAACCCAGAGATTTTGCGTTCGGACAAGTTACATCGTCAAATATTTTTAACTGGTTTACACACTGCTGTTATTGTACCTCATCTTTTTGAGAAAGGCTATATACTCCTACAATCTCTTTACTCAACACATCAATTGCTAACCAAATCCACTGCTTGTTACCCTTGGCTCCTACAAATGACCACATTTCATCACATTGAATAGTTAGCTTTCCCTTTTTTTTACTTCAGTTCCACTTGTCTATTGACGGCGCCTAAGTTTTTCTTAACATAATATTGTAGCCACCTTGGGAAAACTCCGGTAGCCCTAACAATTCCAGCCAGAGATATTTTTTCTAATAAAAATCTATCTATTCACTCTCTTGTGTCTTCTTCCAGCGGCTGATGTCTGAGAGCTATCACAAATTGTCTGGCACAATGTGGACATTTAAAACATGGTTTGCAGTGTGACGGTGACCTTTTTTACAATATATTGAGCGTCCCACCTGGGACATTTCATAAGCTAAAAGTTAAGGCAGATTGAAGAAGTAAATTATAACAGGTAGTCCTCGCTATCCAGGACTACCCTGATTGTGTAATCTGTCCGCTTGACTAATTAACTCCATTAACTGTGCGTCATCTAGTCCCACTAACCTTTGAGCTTCCCATGGGTGCTTTTCTATATAGCCTCTCAGTTGGCTCATTTCTCTTCTTGGGAAATTCAATTTTACCACAAGCATTGTCCTCTCATTTCTATCTTGGAGATGTCTAATGATGATTAACGTCGTTTACTTGGGCTTTTTTTTACCTGCTCACGCACTTGTTCATGTAAAGTGCTAATTAGTTTCTCTATCACGGCTGCACTTCGCCACTGTTTGTAGTGCCAATAGACAGTTGAGTGGGGAGCCTCACGCAGGCAAGTCTTCCCAGTTACAACCATTGTAAGGATTCAGGTCAGAGGGTATTGACAAGTGTGACATTCTAGGCGGAATATTACAATTATGCAAAAAAACCTCC
>NZ_JAUBRM010000092.1:0-21997 GCF_036701905.1 Microcoleus sp. MON2_D5 | reverse complement strand
TGAGCGTTTTGCATATAAACTTGGGCGATCGTTTCTTTACCCCATGACAGGTAGAATTTGGCAGCAAGTTCGTGAGCGAGTGCTTCTTCGTTGATGTACTCGTTTTCTTTAGCTAAAGCAATGGCTTTCTCGTACATTTCCATTGCCTCGATTTTTCCCCCTAAAACCCGATACCGTTCTGCCTCTACTAGATAGAATTTGTGCAAATAATTCATTGGGGCATGATGCGCCCATTTCTGCATTTTCTCTTGATTAGCTTGTACTCTGTCAAGAATGATCTGTTGCTCTGACTGTGGAGTATCAGAATACACCGCCAACCGCAGCAAAGAATCGTAAAAGTGGAAGATAGGAATAACGGGCAATCCTACCATTGCATCTAAATACTTCTCTGCTTTAATAGTATTGTCAATACCTTCTGAGTAATTTTCAAACAAATAACACAGGTAAATTTTGTTCAAATATATGTATGCAACTGCCGATTTGTCCTTTGCCTGCTGGTATAATGGCAACTTCAGATCCTCATCACAGGCTTCACCCTTCAGAATGCAAGATTTTTCGCTTTTTCCCAACAAATTTAATATAGCTTGCCAATTTATTTCTATATAATTAAGCGCTATTTCTTGCTTGAGATTATAAATAGCATCTCTGTTAATTGCTATCCCTCTGTCCAGCACAGTCAGTTCTTTGCCACTATAGTAAGCTGCACAGGAGGAATGTATTAGACTAAAGCCTGCAAATTCTAAATCTCCTGTCTCTATTCCGCTAGAGTAAGCAGACACTAAAGGCTCGCAGCTTTCTCTCAGATGCTCTTTCCAATGTCGGGTAAATATATTTACAATGACAACTGTCTTGGCTTTGATTTCTTGAGCATTCAACTTTGACAAGAGACTTAAAGCTAATTGACCGAACTGATAACCCGAATCAATATCCTCCACAATTCCACAAAGAAGAAAACCATAATTGGCATAAGCAAAGGGAGAAACAGAAGCATTACCATATTGGACGGATAAATCTACTTGTTTGCACACCGTCAAGAGCAACAGTTGTGGAGCAGCAATGTATGCAGGAGCAAAGATACTTGATATAAGTCTCATAGCTGCTAGTTTATAGGGATCAGTCATTAGAGGCAGGTCACTTAAATCCTCAATTCGCTTCCCCTTCAAAATTGCCGCCGTTCCCCCCAGTGCTTGCCCAATATCTGACGGGTTTGGCTGAGAGGGAAACTCCACCCCTAACAGTTTTAAAACTTCTAACGCTGTATTAACGGCTTCTAGTAGCTTCTTCTGCGACACGGAAGCTTGAATCTGGACTTCATAAACTTTTATTTTTTCCAATAGGTTTTTGGCACAGTTGTGCACGACCTCAGCTAATTTTTGCATCCGGTCAAAGTCACCACTCAGAAATGCTGCCTCTGCTGCTTCGGTATGTAGTGCTAATGTCAGTTCGTAGTGATGAGTCCAGCTAGAATTTGCTAGCAGTCCCAAACCTGCTTGCAAATATTCGGTAGCCGCAGCATGAGCCGTAGCTGCTTTAGCTTTTTGACCTGCGGTTAAATTTAGTTTTGCAATTTCAGTGCGTTCAGATTCATCACTAATGAGTTCAATTCCCAGATTCAAATGATCGACGATCGCAAATATCTCTTCCGCTCGTTTCTCTGGCGAGGTATTTTGCCACAGCAAGCGACCGATTTGTAAGTGAACTGTTTTTTTAGAACTTTCCTCAATCAAAACATAAGCTGCTTGTTGCACGCGATCGTGCAAAAACTTGTAAGTAGTAATGACCAGATGAGACTGAACAATTTCTTCTTCTGTTACGCCGAGTTCAGAGGTGGCGAGAATTAATCCATCTTGAATTGCTGGCAATAGCTCTTGAAAAGTTTCGGCAGGAAATTTTTCATTCACAATCGACAGAGTGTTTAAGCCAAAACTATTGCCCACACAAGCGGCTAACCGTAAAACCTCTTGAGTTGAATCTGGCATCTTTCTTAATTTACCGACCATCAACTCAACGACGTTATCCGTAATTACTACTGCTTCTATTTGTGAAATATTCCAATCCCAGTTTCTTTGCTCAGAATTAAAAATTAGGAGGTTTTCTTCATAGAGAGTTATGAGAAACTGATTGACAAAAAAAGGATTGCCTTGAGTTTTACCCACGACTAACTCAGTTAGGGGCATGACTGCTCCTCTATCCCTACGCACAGTATCAGCAATTAATTTAGCTATCTGTTCGATATCTAAGGGAGTTAACGTAATTTGGTTAATAGTCGCGCCTTGATTTTGCAGCCCCTCCAGAGTCATTATTAAAGGATGGGTGGGGTTAACTTCGTTATCTCGATAAGCACCCATTAGAAATAAATATTTCGTTTCCTCATCTGCCATCATTACTTGCAGCAGTTTCAGAGTAGCAGAGTCCGCCCATTGCAAATCGTCTAGAAAAATGACTAAGGGACGCTCGACTGAACAAAACACCCGGATAAATTTTTGAAACACTAAATTAAAGCGGTTTTGCGCTTCTGTAGCCCCTAACTCTTGGACGGGTGGCTGTTTGCCAACGATGAGTTCTACGTCGGGAATGACATCTATAATGATTTGACCGTTATCACCAAAAGCTGCTAAAAGTTTTTCTTTCCAAGTGGTGACTTGCGTTTCGCTTTCAGTTAAGAGTTGCGTGACTAAGGACTGAAAAGCTTTAACAATAGCTGAGTAAGGAATATTGCGTTGAAATTGGTCAAATTTTCCGGCAATAAAATAACCGTTTGCCTTAGTAATAGGTTTATAAACTTCTTGCACTAAGGCTGATTTACCAATGCCAGAGTAACCCGACACTAACATAATTTCTGTTGTGCCATTGCTGACGCGCTGGAAGGCTGCTAATAACGTTTCAATTTCTCGTTGTCTACCATAAAGTTTTTGAGGTATTTGAAACTTATCACTAATATCTTTTTGGGCGATCGCAAAATCAGCAATCGTTCCTTTACCCTGTAGTTGTTCCAGACATTCTTCTAAATCTGCGACAATTCCCCAAGCACTTTGGTATCTTTTTTCAGCAGTTTTTTCTAACAGTTTTACTACAATATCCGAAACCGCTTTAGGAATTTCTGGATTAATTTCATGGGGCGGTACTGCTTGTTTAGCAATATGACAGTGGACTAATTCCATTGCATCGCTGTAATCGCATGGCAGTTGCCCCGTTAGCAGTTCGTAAAAAGTAACTCCTAATGAGTAAAAATCAGTGCGGTAGTCGATCGTTCGGTTCATTCTGCCTGTTTGTTCCGGCGATATATAGCTGAGAGTACCTTCTAAAACATTAGGATTTTTTAGGGTAGGATTCTCACGAGTTAAAACAGTAGAAATGCCAAAATCTATGATTTGGACTAGCCCGGTTGCCGAGTTAATAATAATATTGCTCGGGTTGATATCTTTATGAATAATATTATGTTGATGAATGTCGCCTAACGCCCTAGTTATTTTAATAGCTGTTGACAAAAACTCTTCTAAGGTAAGTTTTTGATCGGCCAACCACAGCTTTAATGATTTTCCACCACAATCCTCGAAAATAATAACTAAACTGTTGTGATATCTTTCTAAGCTGTAGGTTTTAGGTAGACTTTCTAGGTTGAGGTTGCGTGTAATTTCGTATTCCTGCTTGTATCTAACTAACGAAGCGGGCATCGGATAATCTTGCTTGAGAAATTTGAGAATTACCCGTTGGTTGTCTTGCTTTCTCAGTCCTCGGTAAACTAAAGAATTGTTAGTTTCATGTATTTGGTTGGTAATCTCGTAGCCAGCTAAGTTAATCATCTTTGCAGCCTATTTTAATAATAAATACACATTTTTTTAGCAATTATCAATTTCTAAGTAGATGTACCCTCTAATATAAACACTAGCCTGCACTTTAAGCAAAATTTAAATTTCAAATAAAAAAATATTAATTTTTACATTTCTTAAAAAAAGTATAAATAAAGATTTATGTTAGGAGTGATCTCGCTCTACAGTTTCCTCCAAAAGCAGACAGAACAGAGCGAAGATATCTCGCCGTTGAGCTTCCTCGGAGATTTGAGCGTTGCATAATTCTAGTATGAATAGGTGGAATCACCATGCAATAAAAGCCAGTTAAAATCAACCGACAGCCGTAAAAACCGTAATAAAAAAGGAAAACCGAAGCACATTTGTGTCAAATCTGGTTGTCAATTTATCGCTGATTATGAATCCCACGCCTGGTTACAGTGATACTGTGAAACCCCAAGGTATAAAAATGTATGTCAATGGTAGGAATTTTCGGACTATTAACGAATCAAGGGAGCTCATCACATCACTCTAATAACTTGAGTAAGACTTGTCGGAAAACTCCGAGTCGATGCTTATCACCCCGAAGTCATTTCAGAAGTCGATGAGCTCGATGAATTACAGACTGATGTGAAAAAAACACACCAAATCTGGCCGTGCACAGCCGTTGGCCACTTTCGTTCAGGAATTTTACAATGGGTATTGGGATATAATAGTTCCGAGACATTTGATAGGGTTTCCGGTTGCATCGGAAACGATATAAGTCCTAAATACATTACCTAAAATTTCAGGAGTTTCCAGTTACTGCACTATTGATACCTTGATTCAGCAACGCCTCTTTTTCCTTCTTCATTCAACACTCCATTACCAAGGATTGCCAATCATTGTAAAGGCGGCCCAATAATAAGGATGCAAAAGCACTCGATCGCCCCGCGCCGCAATTTCCGGAGGCAAAGTTAGACTCATAGAAAGCCCTTCGACTCGCAGCATCCCGTCTTGAATCCGCACGCGCCCCTGCAGCATCTCCAATTGCGCGCGCCGCAAAGCCTCCGCTTTAATCATCAAATTGCCACCGCGTCTGGGGGCCCGCAACTGCCGGTAAAACTCCGTCATCAGCCCCAAAGTCCCCTCATCGCTGACTTCCCACAAACTCGCCAAAGCCGATTTAGCACCGCTAGCTACCGCCAAACCCGCAAACCCCAACTCCGCCTCTTCGTCGCCCAAAGCGGTACTGCACGCGCTTAAAACTAACAGATTCACCGGCGGTTCATTCCACCGCAACTGTGGCATTTGATCCAGGCGCAATTTAGTATCCCACAACTGAATGTAAGAATTTTTCGGTTCCCCAGGCTGGAATTCGCTGTGAGTTGCTAAGTGAATGATGCCAAAAGGCCGATTTGCCCGCTGAGCTTGCAAATTTCCGAGAGTAAAATCTTGATTCAAAAATGATTTTCCGCGATCGGGCGGCGCGATCGACTCTAACTCCACCGGTACCGCCGGTAATGGCGCTTTATCTTCAAATACCGACGCCCCCATTGCCAAAACTTCATCATCCGCAATATTGTCGTAGCGAATATCAGTTAAACTCAGACTCGGCATCACGCTAATGCTGTATTTCTCAACTAAAAAGCCTTTGCCGTCGTGAAGGGCCGCAAACGGCACACTCCGCAAACCTGCTGCCGGAATTACAATTAAATTGTCAATTTTTAAAGCTGCCAATTCTGCAGCAACTGGTGCAATTAACCACCGATAAAGTTTTTGCGCCGTATCCAAATAACTAATGCTGCTTCTTTTTCGGGGATTAGTTATTTCGCTTTGCAGGGCGTCGGCTAGTTGCAACACCTGCCAGCGCGTTGTCGCCGGAATTAAAACGCGCTGGGGTTGAGCGTTAGCTGTTACTAATACTAATTCTAAATGCTCCCCGTTAGGAACATCGGAAACTTCTTTGCTGTCCGGCTGCAACCTCTGGGTCAACTTATTTTCTAAGGGATGAGGGGGCTGGGAGGCGAGGTGTGTTCTCACAGGCAATACATTAGATAAATCCTGGCTTGCCACCACTACAGAATCATTTTCTTTGGCGGCCCCTGCATCCGCTATGCTGACCCAATTCATATAAATAATGGCCGATTTTATCCCGGTAGTTTGTTCGTTTTTGCGAAGAGTTTCGTAAATAACCGACATATTACTAATCGGTCTTCTTGCGGGCAAGTCCAGATATTTTTCGTACTCGCGAGTAAAGGTTTGTTCAAATTCTAAAACTCCCGAACCGGCCGCATCTAATCTGCGAGAAGGAGCGAAAATATCCGGGCTAGTTGGGGAATGTTTGTATCTACTTGGCGATCGCAATTCTACTTCCATAGATGCAGGAAGTGACAGCGCCGGCTCGGGATTTACGGGGACTACTGGCACTACAGGCGGTGGGGCAATTGGTGCCGGAATTGGTGCCGGAATTGGTGCCGGAATTGGTGCCGGAATTGGTGCCGGAATTGGTGCCGGAATTGGTGCCGGAGCAGAGGGGGGGCCCGGGGTAACTAGGGAAATCTGATTTGGTAAACTTCCTTGGGTGTAAGTTTGTCCAAAAGAAAAAGTGGGCAAAATGGCGTTTCCCCCGCCAGCATTAATGCTTCCCCGGGTTCCATTATCGATCGCGCCGCCAACTACAAACGGTCGATCGATACCGCCTCCGTGGCGAATTGCGACTGCCCCCGCCCGCGCACCTCCGGCAGTAGAAATACTGGAAAAATTGCCCGATATATCGTTGAAAACACTGTTCGAGCTAAACAAACCGAGGGTTGTCACATCAACGCTGCCGCCAGTGCCACCAGTGCCGCCTTGAGCGTTGATAAAGCCCAACTGAATGTTATCAGTCGCGCTCAGGGAAACGCCGCCGCCGTTGCCGTTTGAAGTGCTGCTGGAGTTAAGATCGAGAGCCGAAATGCCCGATGAAGAGGTGACAGCAATATTTCCGCCGATCGCCCCCGAAGCGTTCAAAGCTCCGGCAGTTAAAGGGCCGGCATTGCTTTGGAGAGCGATCGCGCCTCCTGTGCCCGCCGATGACGAGTCGATCGCACCCGCAGCAACAGTATTCCCCTCAACTCGAATCCTCCCACCGTTCGAGGTAATATTGCCAGTCCGAACCTCGCGGCTTCCTTGCAGGTTCACGCTGCCGCCATCCGTCCTTAAATTACCCTCTAAGAGGACATTTTCTGCCTTGATATCGGCTCCCAAAGCGGCCGTGCTGTCCCCCCCGAAGGTAACAGAATCTCGCGCGTTAACGCTCAAACTGCGCGCTGTAATTGTGGAAGCAGCCGTCACGCTAGCAGCGTCAGCCGAGAGCCGGCCCAACCTCTGAGTTTGACCGACTCTGCCGTCAAAAGTAATGTTTCCGCCAGCGCGCAGCGTCAAATTATTTGCTCGGCCCGGCGTGCTGTCGAGGGTATTGCCAAAAGCGATATTGCCGGTAGTGGCGGCTAGGGCGGTAGTGCGATCGACTGTGACGTTACTATTGAAATTCATGTCGCCAGATGTCGCAATATTGCCCGAAACCTGGGTACTGTCGGCGTGGACGTACAAACTAGCCAGCGGTGCAGCTTGACCGACTGTAGCGCCGAACAGCACTCGCTGAGCGTCAAGTCTCAGGGCGCGAGATCCGTCTAGGCTACCGGAGAACAGAATGTTGCCCCTAGCTTCAGTGATCAAAGCCACGTCAGCATTGAGGGATGCGTTTCCTGTAAAAGTGAGATCTGCGCCGGATGTCGCAATGTTGGCTTTGAGATCAGTTTGAGGCGCGTCGAGAGTCAAGCTAGCGCTGCCACTTGTTCTCAGGGGATTGTCGATCGCGATCGAGCTGCCTTGAAGTGTCAGCGGGCTGTTGAAAGTAATGGGTGCGACGATCGCGATCGACGAGCTGCTACCGTTTTCGCGCCCGATCGCGATCGAGCCGAAACCCCCCGCCAAAGCGCCGAGATCCCTTGCCGTCAAGTCTAAAATGCCCAAAATATCGCCGGTGCCACCGATCCGAATTGCTCGGCTATCGTTGGGTTGCAAGCGAATTGTTCCCCCCGCACTGCTGACAGAATTGCTGCCGCCCCTCAAGTCAATGCCGTTAGCAGTGAGAGCGATATTGCCACCGTTAGCATTAAGTCCGCCCAGAGAGATGCTGCTGGCGAAAATGTTGATGTTGCCACCTTGAGTCTCGATTAAATCGTTGGGGTCATTGACAAAAAACACTCCGCCCGATCTAAATGTTACGGTGTCTCCCGTTATCGCTTGCAGCGAAAGTTTGTTATCGGCCAAGTCTTGGAGGGTGATGTAGCCCGGGGTTTCTAGAACCACGTTGCTGCCGGCCGCCATCTGTTCCAACTGCACTTCTGAGATCGATGTTTCATTAGGTTCTGGTGCCGCGTCGAGTCCGCCACCGGTTGATGGCGCGCTGCTGTCGCCGTTACCGCTGACGATCGTAATATTTGCCGGATCGAGCAACAAATTGCCGATCGCACCGTTAGTCGCGCGGGTATCGACCTCTCCTTGGAAAGTTAAAGCATTTTTGCCCGAAACTTCGACTCTGCCGCCGTTACCTGCGGCGATGCCCCCGCGAGCACTAATATTGCCGAAGAAGCGAGTTGTATTGTCTGACCAAATTACCGCAGTGCCGCCATTGCCGCGGTCGATCGCGTTGGCTGCGATCGTAGAATCAGGACTAACATAAGTTACCTGTGCGTTCGGCACTGGTTCGATCCCCCGGAAACCGCCTCCGACGCGCACAGTACCTCCGCCGTTCGTCCCGGAAGCATCGATATTTGCGCCGAACAGTCCGACTTTTTCCCCTAAAATATTAACTGTGCCGCCAGCCAGGCCAGAAGGACCAAATACATTTACCGAGCCCGAGACGATCGCACTTCCCGGAACTGCCGCCACTGTTTGGCCGCCAGTCAGTACCACTTGACCTTGTTCGTTAGTCGTTAAACCTGTGGCTGATGCTACGCCGGGACCCGTTAGCAACTGAGGCAAAGAAACTGGGGCGACCGCCGAGTTTTCTCGCTGCAAAGACGGAGTAATTTCTAAACTTAATAAATTGCCAAATTGACTGATACGG
This sequence comes from Microcoleus sp. MON2_D5, assembly GCF_036701905.1. Classification (NCBI taxonomy): domain Bacteria; kingdom Bacillati; phylum Cyanobacteriota; class Cyanophyceae; order Oscillatoriales; family Microcoleaceae; genus Microcoleus; species Microcoleus sp. MON2_D5. The sequence goes on along the minus strand of NZ_JAUBRM010000092.1, from coordinate 13,114 downwards.
ACTGCATTTTTTCCCTGAACAGCAGCGACAGTAATTTGACCGTTGGGAGCGGATAATTGTCCTGTATTAATAACGGTGCCACCGAGCAAAGTTAAACTTTGCCCGCTGCCAACTGCCAAGTTCCCCGCATTGACAATTGCACCCACTTGTGAATTATTAAAATTAAATTGATTGGGATTCCCCAGTAAAGCTTTGTAATTATTAATTCCTGCCGAATTGAACCAGCGATCGCCGAAACCAATACCTGTAGCAGTTGTCGCCAAAAACGACCCCGGCACGTTTAATCTAGCATTTTGACCGAAGACAATTCCGGCAGGATTCATTAAGAATAAATTCGAGTTGCCACCGCTTATAGAAATCAGACCGTTAATTACGGAAACATTGTCGCCGGAAATCCGCCCTAAAATATTTTGAATATTTGGATTAGTTAGAAAATTAGCTATTTGACCTTCGCTGAGATTAAATTGGCTGAAGCTATGAAAAAGATTTGCGCCGTTTCCTGACAGTTGCCCGCCGCTAATGTCTGTGCGATTTTGCTCGGACTTAACAACAGTATTCGTGCCGTCGGTAGCAGGAACTACAGGTTGCGATCGCACTGCTAGCGGTAGCAGCCCAAAACCTAATGTCAAAATTAGAGCAGAACGAAAATAGGTCATTGGAGGAAGCCATTAGTCATTAGTCATTATTCATTAGTCATTAAGTAGATCCGCACAAAAAAGCAATAATATCTTGGCGGGTGGAGCCAGTATCTTTACTTGTAAGCAGTTTATTGCTGCACTCACCCACCCTCCCATGTAATGTTTATGTGTAACCACCTACTTAGTCATTAGTCATTAGTCCCAGGAAACAAGGAAAAGCCACTTTCCCATTACCAATTACCAATTCCCGATTACCAATTCTCCATTACCAATTCTAATCTCTTCTCGTTTTGATTTTGTTTGAGCTGTAATGTTCCGCCAAAGTGCCAATAAACTTAAAAAGGTCGATCGAACACCGCCACCGCCGGGGGTCGATCGCACTCCCAAACCACCCGTTCCCAGAATGTCGGAAATTTAAGGCAAATTTTGTATTTATCAGTCGCCAGTGTATTGACAAAATCCCCCCAGAGTCCTAAGATTGGAGCACTGATTTGGTGGGACCACAAAAACCCACACCATAACTGGCTCCTCTAATAAAGTTAAAAACAAAATATTGATGCTTTTAGAGACCAACCATGCAAACCCCAGCTTTCCCATTTCTAACTGAACAAATAGTAGAGCGGATATTTTCGTCAGGCGAACTGACTCGGGATGACAGACAGCGAATTCAGTCAATGCTCTTAAATGAGTCGATCGGCGAAAATGAATTGAGCTTAATTGAAAAAGTGATGGAAGGCGTAGTCAAGGGAATACTTGACGTGATGAATTAGTTGATAACTGGCGCTAACATATCTAAATGTAGGGTGCGCCGAGGCGCACCTTAGCCTAATTTTAAATAAAATCGAAAATCTAAAATCGAAAATTCTGTCAGCGTTCTAAAAATCATCATCCGGGCCGTCATCCGGGCTGTCATCCGAACTCTGATCGCGACGCACAAGTTCAGAAGGAGGCCTATCGTTACTCCAAGCCCACCAAACGCCATCGCACTGGCAGCGGTAAAATTCTTGCCACTTGCGGCGGTTGAACTCGGTGTATACTGGCGATCGGCGATTAATCCAGACCTCAGCGGCATCCGTGCAGCTAGCGCCACACTTGGGACAGCAAAACTCATTAGCGTGAACCGCCGTCGCAGTCCATTCAGGAGGATGTGGAGCAAAAGCTTCCATGTGTTAGAGTTTCTATCTAAACTGCTGGTAATTACGGCAAATCAAGGCTTGCTAAAGATCCGCAGAGTTCGGAATGACCTAAGCAATGACATCAGTACGCTGTTGAGTGCGTAATTTATCGGCCCGTTATTTTTTTTTAGCATTTGCCGTCAGATGAATAGTATAACTGATGTGGTGCCAGCCGTCGATCGGCATTCTTAAGTATTTCAAGGACTAGGCTCATGTCAATCTACAATCTTATCTCGTTTCTGGGAATTTTTGGCTTATGTGCGATCGCCTGGATTTTTTCAGAAAACCGACAGTCCAAGTATATTCCATGGCGCGTCATCATCTGGGGCATTGGACTGCAATTAGTCTTAGGATTTTTAGTATTCCTGTTCCCCCCAACTCGCATCGCCCTAGAGTGGTTTACTGGCTTACTGGATGGAGTATTCACCGCTGCTGACGCTGGAGCGAGATTTGTATTCGGGAGCAATGTTGTACCGATACCTGGTAAAGCTCCGGCAGTTAATTTAGGATATATTTTTGCCTTTAGAGCTTTACCGACAGTCATCTTTTTTTCTGGCCTCATGGCCTTGCTATACAACATCGGCGTAATTCAAATTATCACCGAACTTTTTGCCAAAATCTTTTATACGACAATGCGGTTGAGCGGCGCAGAAGCCCTCAGCGGCGCTGCTAATATCTTCGTAGGAATTGAAGCGGCAATTGTCGTCAAGCCTTATTTGCCGAAAATGACTCGTTCGGAACTTTGTGCAATCCTCTCTTGCTGTTTTGGGACGGCAGCTTCTTCAACTTTAGCAATTTACGTTAGTTTTCTAAAGCCAGTTTTTCCCAATATTTTAGGGCATTTAGTTTCAGCCTCAATTATCGCCATTCCCGCTTGTTTTGTTCTCTCCAAAATCTTAGTACCAGAAACAGGCGTGCCCCTGACAATGGGTGGCATTCCCAAGGAAGAACCGAAGCCTCAAGGCCGCGAGTTTGTGGGCGAAGAAATTTCGGACACGGAGCGCGAAGAATTCAAACAAGAGACTGTTGGGGGAGAACCCATCGAACGAGTCAGCCCTCTCGATGCAGCGATAATTGGTGCATTGGACGGTGTAAAAATGGCAGTGGCAATTGCCGCTGTTTTGATTTTAATCTTAGGCTTAGTTTCCTTAATCAATCAATTCTTTGGCTGGCTGGCAATTTTGCCAGGCCCAATTGGTGACTTGTTCAAAGTTGTCACCTTAGCCAACATTATGGGAGTCTTATTTTATCCCCTGACGCTATTAACAGGAGTGCAATTAGACGACTCTTGGCAAGCGTCAGTAATTATCGGTCGCAGGTTGTTAGAAACGGCGATTCCTCCCTATCAAACTCTAGCAGAAGCATCGGCCAACAAACTGGTGAGCGATCGTACAGTTTTAATTGTCAGTTACGCCCTTTCCGGCTTCGCCCACTTAGCCTCCGTCGGCATATTTGTCGGCGGCACGATCGCCCTAATTCCATCCCGCCGCAAAGACATTTCCGAACTCGGTTGGAAAGCCTTATTTGTCGGCACTTTAGCGACAATGATGATCGCTTGCATCGCGGGCACCTTCGACACCGGAGACGCCAGCATTTTAGGCGCTAAGACAGCCCCTGCTGCCCCGCTAACAGCCCCTGATTCTCCAAAACCACTGCCATCCCCAGCCGCCAATTCAAAGCCGTCAGTTGCCCCAGCGATTGTCAGTCCGAAGCCTTCGGCTAATACCCAAAAAGCGTCTCCCCGAGTTCAAGAATCTCCCTCTCCCGCATCCAAGAAAAACCCTTAATTATCTTATATGGACTTGTAGGGGCGGGTTTTACGAACAATATTTAACTAGCGTCTAAAATCTACAGAAACCCGGCCCCACAGAACCAATAACCTACATCAACTTTGATTTCGATCGCATCAGCTCTTGGGTGGGCGCGGGTTTACGAGATTGTAGGTTTTAGTAGGCAATTATTGTCGGTAAAACCCGCCGCTACGAGGCCAGGACCAATATTATTGTTTTTTTATCTAGATGCAATTACCAATTACTAATTCCCCCAAAATTTATGAATCCCGATCCAGAAATTCGCCGTCTGTTAGATGTGATGCCCGCTTCCGGCCGCATGACGTGTAAAATCATTAATAAGCCCCAACAATCAACGGTAATTGACTGCGATTTTCCTTTACCTTGGAATCAATCTCGCCCGATTTATATTAATTTTGATTTGTGGCGGCTGCTATCTAAGCCGCAGCGGGATTTACTGCTATTGCGGAATGTAAGTTTTTTGTGCAATGTTAAGTGGTTTAAACCGGATATTTATCAAGGTGCGGCTCTGGCGGGAATTGTCGGGACTGTTGTAGAATTGTTGCAGGGAGATGCGATCGGCACTGCGATCGCGGGCGGTTTGACGGGACTCGCCATGACTCGAATTTGGCGCGACAACCGCAGTTCCCAAGTAGAGTTAGATGCTGACGAGGGGGCGATTAGAGTAGCGGGAAGGCGTGGTTACAACGAAGCGGAAGCGGCCGGACATTTGCTTGGGGCGATCGAGGCTGTGGCGCAAATTGAAGGGCGCAGTTTGGATTTTAATGAGTTGATTCGGTGTCAAAACTTAAAGGCGATATCGGGTATTTCGGCGGTGGGCGTGCCCGATAGTGTCAGGCAAGATTAGAAAATACTATTTCACAAACAATCCTGTGTTCCGCAGGCAAAGGACACAACACTGTTGTGTCCCTACTATGCAGGCGCTATATCTGCTACTCAACTTTTTCCCTGACAATCCGAATACTCTCCCATGCTGGTATCCGACCCGCTTGTCGCTCATCTAGTAATACTAAGTAAACATAAAGTGAGTATATTTTATTAAAATTATCTAGATACTTACGGCCAATAGCTTCACTTTCTTGACGGCTTAACTTAATTATATTGAGCGCCGCTTTATTTTGGGAGATTGCCTCATAAGTTCCTGATAAGAAATGATAGATAACAATAACAGGAAGCAGAGGGAAGTATAAAAGTAGAAAATCACTGGCTTTGCCTTCTTCAATTGCTTTAATTTTGCCTTCGAGCGCGCTGTAGAGGTCGCGGTAGAGGTCGCGGTCGAGGATGCGGTAGAGGTCGCGGTCGAAAACGCGGTTGAGGACGCGGTTAAGGACGCGGTTGAGGACGTGGTTGAGGTCATGGTAGAGGTCGCGGTCGAGGACACGATCGAGGTCGCGGTTGAGGTCGCAGTTGAGGACACAGTACAGGTCGCGGTACAGGTCGTGGTACAGGTTGAGGTACAGGTCGTGGTATAGGTTGGGGTCGAAGTCGTCATACAGGTCGAGGTCGAGGTCGCGGTACAGGACGAGGTACAGCTTGTGGTACAGGTCGCGGTACAGATTGCGGTACAGATGGTGGTACAGGTCGCGGTAGAGGTCCAAAACCTCAGCTAAATTCTGTTCCCAAGTTTGCTGCTGTTCAGCTTCTATTCCTGCAAGGATTCGCTGTTCTCCATCAAAACACCAGCATCCTACTTGTTTTTCTGTAACTGGATACTCCTCTACTTCAGCTAAAGTGGGCAGTCTGTATTTAAATCCCAATGCAAATTGCTGCTGAGTTAACCATTCACAAAACTCCTCAGCATCACTAGCTCGTACTCCAGTAATAGGCTTTTTGGCATCTCCTGGCGGAAAGCTGTAACTTGTCCACTGGTCAGGTTGACGATGTTCAGCCCCTTTCAACTTCTCATAAATAAAAAGCTGATATTCGGCGCAGGTGATGTAACTCATGTCAATTTCGACATTCTCATCAATCCGCAGCAAATTTTGCAGACGCCGAGATAACAAAACATTAGCTGCTAAAATGAATCTTGCTGTCATCGACTTTCCAAATCTGCGTTTAACCTTTGTTCCAGTTGTTGCCGAACGTCTGGATTTACACTCAACCCCTCGTCCAAACAATCATAGGCGAGTGCCATTACCTCAACGGATGGAGATGCCATCCCCAAGACTGTACCAATCAGATTACTAGCATTACTCTGCGCTGCATAAAGACGGATAGTTTCAGCCCACCAGGACTGGTTAATATTTCCGATTAACAGACTCTCTTGGTTCGATTCCTTAATCTGAACCGCTGCTAAATATTCCTGGAAACTCAAGTGAGCAAATTCATAAACGCCTACTTCTTTTTCCACTAACAACCCACTCACATCCCGAACTTGCTGAATAAATTCCTCTGGATTCGCCCCACTGCCTGCTACATATGCCAATTTGTCTGTAATCCAATCAATTCCCTCAAATAGGTTGAAATCACGAGTTTTCTGCTGCATTAATTCAAATGCCAGCACTTGCAGAACAGATTGCTTTTGCGTCGCTGTTAGCGCATCCGCAATCTTTTTAGCTCTTTGTCGCCTTTCTAGTAAAACTTGGCAAATTTCTTTGTAAAGTTCTACCCGTTTTCCTGGCAAGGCACTACCGCGACGGTGAACTGTGGCAATCATTGTTAGCAGCAAAGGATTCACCGCCATGTCCGCCAGAGGTTTGCTATTTTTAATCCGCTTAATTAAATCATCGGCTTGTTGTTTAGCCTCTGCCCGCACTCCCGCATCATATTGTCCAGCGCTACTTATCACCTCTATTTCCAAATACCAGCTACAAATAAACTGTTCCATTTGTTTCATGTTAAATGGTTGCACTTCTAAGACAGTCACATCTTGTTGCAACCGCGCAGTTTTATAGCCAAAAGGTCGAGAGGTTAAGATAAAAGCCGTGTCCGGGTAGGCCTGCATCTGTGCGTCTACCCAACAACTTACTTGCTGGCGCTGGGTTTCATCTGCCACTTCATCCAATCCATCTAACATTACCAAACATTGGTTTTTAAGTAATTTTTCGGCAAACCAGTTAGGTCGTGGATTCAGCAGTTGATGTTTTTGCTGCTGCTGCTGTACTTGTTGAGTAATTAACTCTGCCAGAGTGAGTTGATTATTATTTACAATTTCCTGACGCACATCTCGGAGATACAACAATATCGGAATCAGTTTCGGCGCTTTCGGATGCACTTTCCGCTGTTGCTTTGTGGCATAAGTCTGCGTTAAATATCTCAAAAGGGTAGTTTTCCCGGAACCGGGTGCGCCCAAAACTGCCATGCGCCGAAATGCCGGATTCTTATCTATTGCTGCTAAAAAATTCCAAATTTGTATTTCATTTGAGTTATTTCCTTCATCCTTTAGCGGCTGAATCATTTTGTGACTTGTATTCGCTGCCTCTTTTGCAGCAATTTTGAGAGGCACAAATACTTTTTGCAAGTTCAGGTTTCGATCTCTATCCAATCCCTGTGTTTGATAATATCGACAGATATAAGTCAAGCCCTTGTAATATTCCCGCTGAAAAGGTGAGGTAAAATCTTCAAATATATTCCCAATCCCGTCTGCAAAACTATATGCAAGTTGCTGTCTCTTTGCCCTAAACTTCGGTGCAAGTTGGTTCGTAACTGGGATGAGAAACTTGATGGCATGGATAAACAGCATCAAAATTACAGTCACAACCAAAGCCAAAAACGCTGCTGTCCATTCGCCTCTCAGTATGAAATACAACATTACCCCCAGTCCCAAACCGGGCGGAAACCATACCAAGCTGTTCTGCCATTGTCTCGGTAAAAGCAGTACAGGCGGGAGCACAGTCCCCAAACCAAACAGAATGAGAGATGTATAAAAAACTGCTGAGTTGAATTCGGCGGCTACGTGGTTCCCCTTCAAGAGTCCGAAAAGGATGCCACCTCCCAGTAGGGGTAAAAAACCAAGAACCCAATTTTGATTTGCAGGCGTTGCACTCGGCTGAGACTGACTGGATATAGCGCCGAGGATAAAAAGTGCCAATAGACACACTACTGTCAGTAAGATTATTATAGGGTCTTCAATTTTTAAGTCCTGTTTACCGGGCAGTTGGTTGATCAGCCAACCCAAGAAACCATTACTGAGTATCAATAGCAATGGTAGCAGCCAATTTTGTATAAATCGGGACATAAGCGATCGCATTTAAAAGCCTGTTGTTTCCCAGTTTAGGCGATCGTAGCGATCGATCGTTAGCAATAGATGTTATTTATGGCTGAGGTGCGATCTTTGCGAAGTAGATTTGTCGATCGCCCGCTGCTTCAGTTAGATTCAGCCTACTATATAAAAATATCCGCTTTACCAAATTGTATTGACACTCCATATAACTGCATGATTATCAGCTACGGAACGCAGCATTAGAAATCCTGCCTTGGAAATTTCGCCCCTTCTTCCCCGCGAACTTCATCTATTTCAGCAGCCGATGGTGCAATTCCCAAGTCAGCACATAAACCCCACACTGATTTGCGGAGAGTAGGGCGAACAACAACTAATTCTCGTTCTATCTCAGGAAGCACCCACTTAATCAACCGTAACTTTTCGGATATATACAACTGCTTAACAAGACTAAAAACTGCCTTGAAAGTCATGTTTTTTATGTTGATTTTTTTGATTGATGTAATTTTAGCATTTTTGCTAAACCCAAGATCCATCGTACTTTATACTGTTGCGACTGAGGAAAAAAGTGCGATTCCTGCAGAAAGCTGCGCTAACGCACTTATTTTAATCGAAAGTGCGATCGACCGCTCCATCGCCTAAAACTTACCTATGAGCTAGAACAATGATAAACTTGATATTCATACCCATCCACCGCAGGCAACTCGCGCGATTCAACCTGACACTTTTGTGCTTCGAGATTGACAGGTACGCGAAAATTAACTAACCACAAATCAAGCGGGCGTTCTAATTGACTGAGTGTTTTGTCAAGTGTCCCTGCCGCTATTTCCGGCCCATCCCTTCTTTGATTAGCCAAAAGAAACAGCGGAGAATCAAAGGCTTTAACTTCTTCTTTCTTCCTAACATCCGTTACATCCGCTACAAAATCCGTTGCCGAACTTCTTTCCCATTCCCACCCTATCCCCATCAACTCTCCTATTTCTACATGAGTCTTTTGAGTAGTGGCAATTAACACGGGAACTTTCGATAATTCGCGGATAATCGGAATTAAAAGGTCTGGTTTGTAATATTTGCGATAGCCGAGATTGGAATTTACTGTGACGCCGCTAAAAAAACCCATTGCTAAAATTAGCACCACTGCTTTTTTGCCCGGAACTTCGATCGCCCGTAAATTAAACCATTGACTTTTTGCTGTAGGTGTGTTAAAAATAACCGCTAAGGTTGCTCCTAAAAGCAATATCACCCCCGGAAAGTAGACGAAATTGTATCGTGCGCCGCGAGTTAGGTCAATTCCTAGAATATATGCAAAGCTGAAAAATAGGAAAATTGCTCCTAGCACAAATCCGCCGAAAATAACAGTACCTAAACGAGTATCGGGCGTTTTTAAGGAAATTTTAAAAGCGCTAAACAGGATGGGAAGCACCAATATAAAAAATATTGTCATTGCGATCGCCGATGCAACTACTACTGCCAAATTTGGCGATTCCACCGGCAGCAGAGACATGACAGTAATCCATCCAGCTAAAGCTTGAAAAATCGGCGCGATCCAATCTAAGAATGTGCGATCGCCGCTGACAATCCAATTAGTTAGTTCGCTGCCGTATTTATTTGACAAAAATACTGGCAGCCAAACTAAACCGCCTGCTAAAGTGCCGATCGCTACTGCGAACAGTCGCCACAGAATTTGAAATTGCCAAATATTAGGCTGCTGGCTGTTTGAAATTGCCAACTTTCCATTAAACTGCTGCCATATTACAGCAATTAATGCTATTGCTTCGGCACACAAAGTCAGTGCAAAAAAGTAGTGAACCGCAATTCCCAAACAATTAACAACTACCCAAAGCAGCACCGCCCAAATAGGCAGGGGAACCCGCTGTTGCAGCTTTTTTGCAGCTAAGGCGAGGCAAAAAAGAGAGGCAATAACTAATAAGATTCCTAAAGTGTAATGGCGAGCTTCTTGAGCGAGATAAATGCCGTAGGGAGAAACTGCCATCATCGCGGCGGCACATTGACCGACTAAACGAGAACTAAAAGCAAATTTGCCCAAAAAGTAGATAGCTGGAACTGAAATAACGCCCAATAATGCAGGAAGAGCTCGCCCAATCCAAACTAAACTATCCTCGGTCGGCCCAAACAGTCGCATCCACCAGTGGGCGAGCATAAAATACACTGGTGGATGATTGCTTTCTAACAGCAAATGGTTTAGGACATCTGCAATGCCAGCACCGGCACGGAATTGCAGCGGTTGTAATAATGTAGAAAGGTCGATCGCGCGATCGATCGGCACCCCTCGAAAACTGTTGCCCAAACTAAACACTAGAGTGGAAAACTCATCTGTCCACAGCGGTTTCGAGTCCAAATTGGCAAAGCGCAAAATAAAGGCGATCGCCGTCCACAGCAATATTAACAACAGTTGTTTGTTCTTAAGCATTAATTCAGTGATTCAAAAGCATAGGAAAGAAGAGCAATTAGTCATTAGTTATTAGCCATCAGTCATTTTATCAATTACCAATTACGCATTACCTAATTCACGTCCGTCACCCGCCAGCTCAACTTCATATTAATCCAGAAATTCCACAGAGTCACAGCCGCGATCGCAATTAAGTTAGCCAAATATTTATTCATCCCAAAAACATTAAACAGCAAATTAACCAGCAGCACATTCAAAATCAAACCCATCAAGCAAATGGTATTAAATTTCAACAGCCGTTTCAATTGCTGGCGCTTTCCTGGCTGCCGCTTAGAAATATCCCCAAAAGTCCACAAATCATTCCACAAAAAGTTACTGATAATTGCAAATTCAGCAGCAACGATCAGACTGCGAGTCAGCTCCAAATTGAGGATCTCGGACAGCACATACAAAACCCCCATATTCACAAACACGCCGCTGAAACCCACAATGCCAAACCGCAGAAACTTGCCCATCGGCCAGCGGGCAAACCGCAACCTCAGCAAATGCCGCAAATACTCAATATACTGTTTCCAGGTAACTTTGCTCTCCCCTTCTTGCCGCTCCTGAAACACGTAACCAACTTCTCCAATCCAGCGGATATCCCCCCTGCCGAGCACTTCAATCAATATTTTGTAACCAGCAGGATTCATGGTTTTGCCCGCAATGCAAGTGCGGCGCACCATAAAATAGCCGCTCATCGGATCGGAAACTCGACCCACCACTCCCGGCAGGATCACCAACCCCAGAGTTTGAGCGCCCCGCGATAAAAATCGCCTGACAACGCTCCAGTCGCTCACACCACCCTCGCCAACGTGACGACTCGCAGCAGCTAAATCTGCTCCCCGCTGAATTTCTGCTAAAAGCTGCAATAGCGTCTCCGGGGGATGCTGCAAGTCGGCATCGATGACGCCCAAAACCTCACCCTGAGCGACCTGCCACCCGCGAATTACCGCTGTGGAAAGTCCCCGCTCGTGTTCCCGGCGCATTACCCGCAATTGCGGATATTCCGGTGTCAGGGACAGGGCGACTTCCCAGGTGCGATCGGGGCTGTCGTCATCGACTACAATTAATTCGTAGTTGCCGGGAAGGATACCATCGAGCAATTGGCTCAATTTTTCCACAATACTCTGGATATTCCTGCACTCGTTGTAGGTGGGAATTACCAGGGAAAAATAAATTGGCAGTGTGCCTGCGTGTACAAAAGTTGAACCGAAAGTCTGTAGAGCAGGAATCTGCAAAGGCCCCGACGGCACTGGCAAAACCTGATTTGGTTGGTAGATGCCCATAATTTTAGTTTCCAGAATCCTGAGGGTGGTTTGGTAGGAATTGAGATTGTAAAATATCGTTCCTCCATAATTGATTAGTTAAAATATAAAAACGCCTTAATTCTAGTCAGTAATTCTGTAATTGAGTTAAAAATAAAACTGTGGATGCAATTCTCGATCGAGCTTTACAAGGTTATAACATCTCTGCTGCAGAAGCCTTGGTACTTTTGCAGCAAAGAGATCCAGACGCGCGAGCTTCTATTCAAACAACCGCTGATTTGCTCCGCCGCCGACAATCAGGGGATACAGTCACCTACGTTATCAATCGAAATATTAATTTTACTAACATTTGCGAGCAGCATTGCAGTTTTTGTGCATTCCGCCGCGACGGGGGAGATGAGGGCGCTTTTTGGTTAGATGCAGCTCAAATTCAGGAAAAGGCAACTGATGCAGTGCAGCGGGGTGCAACGGAAATTTGTATGCAGGGCGGCTTAAATCTTCAAGCTAAGCTCAACGGCGCATTTTTACCTTATTATCTGCAATTGGTGAAAACTATTAAGGATAAGTTTCCTCAGTTGCACTTGCACGCTTTTTCGCCGCAAGAAATAGAATTTATTGCCAGAGAAGATAATCTTAGTTTCAGCTATGTAATTTCGGCTTTGCAGGATGCGGGAGTCGGTTCGATGCCGGGAACCGCTGCGGAAGTTCTCGACGATTCTGTGCGACGGGTGATTTGCCCGGAAAAACTAAATTCGGCAACTTGGCTGGAAATTGTGGGAACTGCTCACCGTCTGGGTTTGCCGACAACGAGTACGATGCTTTGCGGGCATATTGAGACGGCCCAACAGCAGGTTTTGCATTTAGAAAAAGTGCGATCGCTCCAACAAACTGCGATCGACCAAGACTATCCAGCACGCATTACAGAATTTATTTTACTACCCTTTGTCGGGCAAGAAGCACCGGCACCTTTGCGGAGTCGAGTCGGCCGCGATCAACCAGTTTTAGCAGATACATTGTTACTCACCGCAGTATCGAGAATCTTCTTGGGAAATTTGATTTCCAATCACCAGCCGAGTTGGGTTAAATTAGGTTTAGATGGAGCTACAGAAGCGCTGAAATGGGGCTGCAACGACATCGGCGGTACATTGATGGAAGAGCACATTACAACTATGGCCGGTGCGGTTGGCGGCAGTTGTCAATCTGTGGAAGATTTGCAAAATGCGATTAGTTCTTTGGGGCGGAGTTATCAGCAAAGAGATACAATTTATCGACCTTTAGGGGTTGACAATTTGGCAGGAATTGTGTAAATTTTCGGATGCGGAGTGCGAAGCGCGTAACGTATCCTACGAGTTTAGCCGATCGCACTTTCAAATTCTTCTAGCGCTTGCAAATTTCCAACCTGCCAAGCACGTTCCACTGTAGCCGGAATCATCTGGGCGATCGCGATTTCTGGAAAATTCGGACTAATATCGGATTCTACATACTCTCCATCTTGCAGCAAATAAATGAGAAGTCTGCCGCTGTCGTAAACCCAGACTGGGTGCATCTCAGTTTTGCACATATATCAAGTGGAAAGTTGACCATTGAGATAAGCACAGCGCAGAGAAAGGATAG
>NZ_JAUBRM010000091.1:4628-22379 GCF_036701905.1 Microcoleus sp. MON2_D5 | reverse complement strand
CAGGCTATAAAGGCAATGGTTAACTCCGCTGTGCAGACCCCATCTTTAATCCCTCAAGTTTAGACCTGAATCCTTACCCTATAAATTAGTATAAGTTGCCTGAGTAAGGTGATTAAGAGAGTTTTTAATAGATGTTTTGCAGGGACACGGTAAGGCAGTGTCTTTGTTGTATACAGTTGGGAAAATTAGAGGTAAAAGATTATGACACTCATAGTTGCACACAAACACATGAAGTTACAAAAGTCGATCGCACTTACAGGTTGTGCGATCGTCCTAGCATCATGTGGAAATAGAACTTCCGAGTTAATTTCCAATTCGCAACCGGGAAACAATAGACCTTCCGCGTTAGTCTCTGAACCGCAACCGAAAAAAACTGGACCAACATTTGCTGATTGGTGTCGCAAAAAAGGTTCTTTGAGTCCTGAAGCTAAACATACTGTTGAGGTGCTGTTGCAGAAAGCTGAGACTACTGAGTGCGATGCAGCCGATCAGAAACTTTCGACTCTCACGGAACTCTACCTCTACGACAATAAAATCAGCGACATCAAACCGCTAGAATCCTTGACTAACCTGACAACTCTCGTCCTCGCTAACAATCCTATCAGCGACATCAAACCGCTAGAATCCTTGACTAACCTGACAGGTCTCGTCCTCGCTAACAATCCTATCAGCGACATCAAACCGCTAGAATCCTTGACTAACCTGACAACTCTCGTCCTCGAAAACAATCAAATCAGCGACATCAAACCGCTAGAATCCTTGACTAACCTGACTTTGCTCCTCCTCGAAAACAATCCTATCAGCGACATCAAACCGCTAGAATCCTTGACTAAACTGACTCGGCTCTTACTCGTAAAAAATCCTATCAGCGACATTAAACCGCTAGAATCCTTGACTAACCTGACTCGGCTCTTACTCGGCAAAAATAAAATCAGCGACATCAAACCGCTAGAATCCTTGACTAACCTGACTTATCTCAACCTCGACCACAATAAAATCAGCGACATCAAACCGCTAGAATCCTTGACTAACCTGAATGGGATCGAGCTCCGCAACAATCAAATCAGCGACATCAAACCGCTAGAATCCTTGACTAACCTGACAAATCTCACCCTCGACAACAATCAAATCAGCGACATCAAACCGCTAGAATCCTTGACTAACCTGACGGAGCTCAATCTCGCCAACAATCCAATCAGCGACATCAAACCGCTAGAATCCTTGACTAACCTGACAGGTCTCGTCCTCTACAACAATCAAATCAGCGACATCAAACTGCTAGAATCCTTGACTAACCTGACAAGTCTCGTCCTCGGCGACAATCAAATCAGCGACATCAAACCGCTACAATCCTTGACTAACCTGACTTATCTCGACCTCGGCGACAATCAAATCAGCGACATCAAACCGCTACAATCCTTGACTAGCCTGGATAGGCTCGTCCTCGGCGACAATCAAATCAGCGACATCAAACCGCTAGAATCCTTGACTAACCTGACGGAGCTCGTCCTCGCCAACAATCAAATCAGCGACATCAAACCGCTAGAATCTTTGACTAAACTTACTGAAATCAGGCTCAGCGGAAATCCGATCGCTCCCAAAACTTGCCCACTCAAGCCAGAGTCTATCTGTAAGTGGGAACCCTCAAATTAAATGCTCAAACTTTACTGTTGGGGAAATTAGAGGTACAAGATGATGGCACTCATAGTTGCACACAAACACATGAAGTTACCAAAGTCGATCGCACTTGCTGGTTGTGCGATCCTAGCATTATCTGCAAATGGACTGTCTGCTAAGGCTGCAGAAACGCGATCGGGAAACAGTAGACGAACATTTGCTGATTGGTGTCGCGATCGCGCTTCTTTGACTCCTGAAGTTAAACATACTGTTGATGTGCTGTTGAAGGAAGCAGGGGCTACTGAGTGCGATCGCGCTTCTCAGAAACTTTCTAGTCTCACGGAACTCAACCTCTACGGAAATCAAATCAGCAACATCAAACCGCTAGAATCTTTGACTAAACTGACTAAGCTCGACCTCACCAACAATAAAATCAGCGATATCAAACCGCTAGAATCTTTGACTAACCTGACTTCGCTCACCTTCAACAACAATAAAATCAACGATATCAAACCACTAGAATCTTTGACTAACCTGACTTCGCTCGATGTCAGTAATAATCCACTTAGTGACATCAAATCCTTAGAATCTTTGACTAACCTAACTACGCTCAGCCTCTTCAACTCTCAAATCAGCGACATCAAACCTTTACAATCCTTGACTAACCTGAATTTTTTGTTCCTCACCAACAATCAAATCAGCGACATCAAACCCCTAGAATCCTTGACTAACCTGGTTTGGCTCGATCTCGGAAACAATAAAATCAGCGACATCAAACTGCTAGAATCCTTGACTAATCTGATGGATCTCGGTCTCGACAACAATAAAATCAGCGACATCAAACCCCTAGAATCTTTGACTAACCTGACTGATATCGCTCTCTTCAACAATAAAATCAGCGACATCAAACCGCTAGAATCTTTGACTAACCTGACTGAACTCTACCTCAGAAACAATAAAATCAGTGACATCAAACCCCTAGAATCTTTGATTAAATTGACTACTCTCGACCTCAGAAACAATAAAATCAGCGATATCAAACCGCTAGCATCTTTGACTAAACTGTATTCGCTCTTCCTCAATAACAATGAAATCAGTGACATCAAACCCCTAGAATCGTTGATTAAATTGACTACTCTCGACCTCAGAAACAATAAAATCAGCGATATCAAACCGCTAGCATCTTTGACTAACCTAACTTCGCTCGTCCTCAGTGGAAATCTAATTGCTCCCAAAACTTGCCCTCTCAAGCCAGAGTATATCTGTCAATGGGAACCAGAACCTAATCCATAAAACTTTACAGTTCCGAAAATTAGAGGTACAAAATTATGACACAAATCACCATAATTATGCTTTGAAAGTCCGCGTAGGCGGACTTAGTTTGTGTCACCGCGATTTCAATCGCCTGGATATTTTTGCAAGAAGTCTATTTAATCACTTAGGATTAACAACAAACTCACTGACAATAAACGGCTTTCGATTAATAATCGCACTGGGATTAGCATCAAGTTGCGACTGCGTGTAAGGTTCAATACCATAAGTTATTACCCGCAACTGCTGACTCTCAGGAGCAACTTCAAACTCATTCCAGCCGTAGGTATGCACTCCTAAATACTCTCCCTGAATCAGTCTAGCGTCAATCCCAGAACCTTCCAAACCAACTGGATCGTATCCTAGCGGCGCTGTCCGAGTATCCAGAATATTGCGGACAAAGGCATCTTTTTGTTCCCTTGTCGGCAATGAATTATAGCGATCTTTTTCCGATTGTGGCAGCAAGGCGGTGGGCGTAAAAGCAACTGTTGCGGGGCCAAAGGGGGCGGCAAACGGCCCTTGCCCGATGTTCAACTGAATAGCAACAGGACTGGTCATTACATCAATAACATCCGTAGGGATTTGCGGCTGACCTGCGGCTTCTTGATAGGTGACATTATTCACCACATATCCGTGAAAATCTCCAGTGGCAAAGACCACATTTTTGATGTTATTTTCTTTGATGAAACGTAGCAAATCTGTTCGTTCAGCAGCATAACCTTCCCAGCGATCGCCTGCAACCGGAATCCCAAAATTTTGAATCGGATCGCTTGACATAATAAACTTCCAAGTGATGCCATTTTGTTGAGATTTCAGTAAGTCATTTTTCAAATCCTGAAGTTGCGCCCCTCCTAACAGCGTGCGATTGGGCGTAAAGGCATCATTGAGAAACTTATTAACAGTAGCTTGGTCGGAAGTTTCTGGGATACTTTTCAAAGAATTATCTCGGAAAGAGCGCAAGTCTAACACAAATGTAGCTGCATCACTGCCGAAGGTATTGTAACGATAAAGTTTCTGCTCATTAGCAGTGCGAGAGTCGCCCGTATTGCCATAAAAATCATCTCGCACGGGATTGTAGGCTTGAAATGCTTGTAAACCTGTGTCAAATACAGGCGTATCATTGACAAAGCCTCCCCCCGTCCCAAAAATTCCTTCTTTTTGCGGTGACTCACTAGGTGTTGCACCCCCGGCAAAATCATTCGTGAGTTCGTGGTCATCCCAGCTAGCATAGATGCTAGTAGAAGCCTGCAAATCAGCCCAGGTATTGAGGCCATAACGTTGAGCGTAGACTTCATTGTGCTTGGTGCTAAACTCTTCAAAAGTTTTAGGTTGTCTGACTCCCGGCAAATCCGGCGATAGATCGTCTACATAAGCGCTGTCGCCGAGGCGAACAAAAAAGTCGAGATTGCGTTCCGGCGCATTTGCGATCGGCGGGAAAGGAGTAAGTTGACCTTGCCAGTCGCCTGCTACCCCAAATCGTAAACCCTGGCGATTTCCCAACTCAGCAGCAGTGCGGAATTGACCAACTGCTGAAGTGCCAGCGGCATCACGCACTCGATAAAAATATTGAGTACCAGGCTTTAAATTTGTCAGTTCGGCTTTCACGGGTACGGTAATATCGGTGACGGTATCTGTGAGAGTGCCGAGACTGTTACTGAAGTTTGGATCTGTGGAATATTCAAAGACAACATTACCCAGAACTGTGCTGCGAGTCAACAAAACCGTTGAAGTTTGGGTGGTATCTCCAGAAGCAACGCCATTTGGCAAGGTTGAGTCACCAGACTTAATAAATGGGGTGACATCTCGCCCTTCAGCAGCGCCAAACTTGATAAAGTGTTCAATGCCAGTGAGTTCGTCCCGTTCAACAGCGCCAGTAATACCGGGGTTTTTGGCCAGATAATAGCTATCGTTATACAAAGGGCTGGGACTGCGGTTTTCCGATTGACCAAATTGGAGGAAGTGACCAATGCCAGTAAGTTCATCGCGATCGACAGCCGCAGCAACATCGGGATTTTTCCCTAGATAATAGCTGTTGTTATAGAATGGGCTAGGATTGCGGCCTTCAGATTCTCCAAAATTAATGAAGTGTTGTATTGCTGTGGTAGCTTTGCTGTTGACAGCGGTGGCAACCTCAGGGTTATTTAGGAGATAATAATTAGTATCGAATAGGGCGCTAGGGTTGCGACCCTCAAATTGACCGAATTGGGTGAAGTGTTCAAATCCGTTTTGGAAGTTCCCTTTGGCTAGAGCGGCTGCTACCTCTGGGTTTTTAGCCAGATACTAGGTTTCTTGAAATAGAGTTTTAGCGTCTAACATAAGGAAAAATATGAAGTTTTGTTGTTTAATGACCCTGGTGGCTCAAAATAGCCTTCACAGGATTATACAGTGTCGCGATCGCGATCATTAAGTAGAAGAAAGAAGGAAGAAGGAAGAAGACTTACACAGCCAGCTTTTTAGTGGAACTTAAACATTTTCCAGCCCCTTTAAAAGCTGAAACCCCCTCTAGGGAATGGAAAGTAATCGATAACCGAAAAATGTCAGAAACCCTTGGTATAACTAGGTTAATACCCATTTTATCTAAAAGTATTTCTCTATCTGCGTTTGAAGCCAAAATGGCTTCAGTTTTTGTCTAAGTCCCGTTAGTCATCCTTGTTTTACCTTTAATATCACCTCCGATGAAATGCGATCGCTAATTCTGGCCAAACTTCAGCCGCTAAACTTCCTGAATTTGCATCAACCGCTGCTTGAACCTTGCTGGATCGGCCCGATCGAGCACTTCACACTTTTCCAACAAAAAAGCCCATCGCAATAATTCAACTCATCCAAACCGTGAGTCACCCACAAAGCCGTCAGCCCGCAATTTTTGACCAAACGCTGCACCGCGGGCACCAAATCTAACTGAGAATCAGGAGCGAGTAAAGCCGTAGGTTCATCTAATAGTAAAACCTCGAAATGACGAGCGATCGCACTTAAATATTTGAGTGGCGATCGAGCTCAAATCTCAAATCCATTGACTTGATGTTCATCAGAAAAAGACGATCGCCCTTATTGACTAAAAGCGATCGCACACCAACATCCTCCTACAAATCAGCAGCGTGCTGCTTCAATTCATCTAAAGAAACGTATTCCAAAGTCAAGGCGTGAGTCGCAGCCAAAACCACAGGCGGCGCAACTCCTGCATCCATTGCTTCCTTCCACCGAGACGCGCACAAACACCAGCAATCCCCAGGCTTCAAACCGGGAAAGTTAAATTCAGGAACCGGAGTGCTCAAATCATTTCCGTTCGATTTAGTGAATTGCAAAAACTCTTCTGTCAGTTGAGCACAAACAGTGTGAGCCCCAAAGTCCCCACCACCTGTATTGCATTTGCCGTCCCGATAATATCCTGTCATGGGCGAAGTGCAGCAAGTCTCTAACTTTCCGCCCAGCACATTTGTAGCTTCTGTCACCATCGCAACTCCTGAGTAAAACTCTTCGATCTAATTTTACACAAATCGTTGTTTATATATTTTTTTCCATGACAAAGTTGATGAATTGTTGTCCTCGCCGTTCTACTTCTTGTTTTCTAATTACCATAAATCCCTGGCTTTCAAAAAAAGGTCGAGCTGTAATGCTGGCTTCGGTAAATAACTTGTTAATTCCTAAGTCTTTGGCTTTTGACTCAATTTGTTTTAAAATTAGCCTGCCGACTCCTTGCCTTTGAAAATCTTGATGACAGTAAAAGCGATCGATATGGCCGCTTGCTTCTAATTCCCCAAAACCTGCAATTTGATCGCCCTCTTCTGCTACGAAAGTAAATTTACTGCTTAAACTTTTAGTCCAACTTTCGATATCCATATCTGCTGGTGCCCAAGCATCTACTTGTGCTTTTGTGTAATCGCGGATGTTTACTTCGTGTACGGTGTCGTAAAACAGTTTTACAATTTGTTGGGTATCACCGATTTCGTAGGTTCGTACTCTCATAAATTATCTCACTGCGATCGCTTCTTTAATATTAATTTGGGATTTTTAACCGCTTCGGAACGCGGATGGATATTGGCTTTTACCATTTTGTCTCATTTCTTGCAGGGCGATCGACCCAAAATTTCTCGCCGACCACTTGACAAACTCTATTACTCTATGTTAATCAAGCAGAATCAAACCTCACTCGAATTAACACTACATCAATCCAGCAGCTTAACGAATAAGGATGGAAACTTATGACAGAAAGTGGGCCCGATCCAAACCGACCTTATCCGATGGCCGATCAGCGGCGCGTATGCTTCATCAAAAACTTTATTAAATCCCCCAACATTATCGTCGGCGATTACTCATATTACGACGATCCAATAGATCCAGAAAACTTTGAAAAAAATGTACTTTATAACTACGGAAACGATCGATTAATTATTGGCAAATTTTGTGCGATCGCCACCAACGTCAAGTTCATTATGAACGGTGCCAATCACAAACTAGACGGGATTTCAACTTATCCTTTTCCTGTTTTTGGGAATGGTTGGGAAACAGCCATGAATTTATTAATGGAACTGCCAAGTAAAGGCGATACCGTCATTGGCAATGATGTTTGGATCGGCTATGAATCCCTGATTATGCCTGGAGTCAAAATCGGCGATGGTGCCGTCATTGCCGCCAAATCCGTTGTAGTAAAAGACATTCCCGCTTACACCGTTGTCGGTGGAAACCCCGCACATCCAATCAAACAGCGTTTTAGCGATGGTGAAGTTGCACAACTATTAGAAATTAGGTGGTGGGATTGGGAAATACAAAAGATTTCGCGCAATGTCAGCATAATTATGCAAGGCGATATTCAAGCACTCAAAAATGCGGAGTAAACTCGCAAATACAGCGATATTAATTTTAACTCCGATCCTGTGTACCGGTTCCGGCGCGATCGAAGGCGAGCCAACTCCCAGCAGCCGATCCCGGATACATCTTCTAATCTGCGTTCATCAGCGTCAATCTGCCTGCATCTGCGGTCAAAAAATCCCCAAAAATCACCCTGCAAACCCAGGGAGCCCCCATACCGCACCGCCCCTACAACTTACTTAGCCGGGCCCACAGCCTCGATCGCATCCTCAAGAGCGATCGATACATGAGTCCAATGAGTCCCCCCCTGACAAAAAGCCACATAGGGTTCTCGCAAAGGCCCGTCAGCCGAAAACTCCGACGTACTCCCATCAATAAAAGTACCCCCAGCCATCACCAACTGACTCTCGTACCCCGGCATCGGAGCCGGCACCGGATCTAAATAGGAACCCACGGGGGAATTTTGCTGAACCGCCCGACAAAAAGCAATTAACTTATCAGCCGAACCAAATTCGATCGCCTGAATCACATCTCGTCTTCTAGCCAAAGGCATAGGATTCACTCGATAACCCAACTCATAAAAAACATAAGCCGTTAAATGATTGCCTTTGATCGCCTCTCCCACCAACCCGGGAGCCAAAAAAAGACCCTGAAACAGCAAGCGATTCAAATCAAAAGTTGCGCCGCCGCTGCTGCCAATTCCCGGTGCCGTCAAGCGACAAGTTGCCGCCTCCACCAAATCAGCCCTCCCGGCGACGTAACCTCCTGCAGGGACGATCGTACCCCCCGGATTTTTGATTAAAGAACCAGCCATCAGATCCGCACCCACAGCAGTAGGTTCGCAATCCTCGACAAACTCCCCGTAACAATTATCAACAAAGCAAATTGTGTTAGGATTCTGATGTTTGACTACGGCGACGATTTTTTCAATCTCAGAAATAGACAAACTCGACCGCCAAGAATAGCCGCAAGAGCGCTGGATAAAAACCAGGCGAGTCTTTGCTGAAATAGTAGAGCTCAATGCCTGCCAATCCAAACTTCCTTCCCGAGTTAGAGGCAACTCACGGTAACTAATGCCAAACTCAAGCAGTGAACCTTGACCTTGCCCTCGCAAGCCGATCACTTCTTCTAAAGTATCGTAGGGAGAACCAGCCACTGCCAACATTTCGTCACCAGGACGCAGGATGCCAAAAAGAGCACAGGCGATCGCGTGAGTACCCGAAACAAACTGTACCCGGACAGCCGCGGCCTCTGCCCCTACCACTTCGGCAAATAACCCGTCCAAAGTCTCTCGACCCAAATCATCGTGGCCGTAACCCGTAACCCCTGCAAAATGGTGGACTCCAACCCGGTGGCTGCGAAAAGCTTTTAAGACTCGTTGAAGATTTTGCTTGACTGTAGTGTCAATACCAGAAAAAATCTGAAAGAGTGCCTGTTCTGCTTCCTGTAGCCGTGAAACGCTATTCATCTATACCTCGCTCACCCTTTGCGTGCGCGCTGTTCATTATCGCGTAGATGCGGCCCCTAGTTTGTAAACATAATATATTCATGACGATTGCAACTTCCAAAAAAACTTCTCCTGATTGGCCTGTCGTAGGCTTTATGGCATTTCTGCACATCGGTGCTTTATTTGCCTTGCTGCCGGGTAATTTTAGCTGGTCTGCTGTCGGGCTAGCAGTATTCCTGCATTGGGTAACAGGTGGTTTAGGAATTACTCTCGGATATCACCGCCTAGTCACCCACCGCAGTTTTCAAACACCGAAATGGCTAGAGTATTTTCTAGTTATTTGCGGTACTCTTTCCTGTGAAGGTGGCCCGATCGACTGGGTAGGAATGCACCGGTTACACCACATACATTCCGACACCGAAACAGATCCCCACGATTCCAATCAAGGCTTCTGGTGGAGCCACATGGGCTGGATGCTGTCGGATCTCCCCATCAGAGTGGAAATCCCCCGCTTTACTAAAGACATCGGCGACGACCCAGTATACAAGTTTCTCCAAGCATATTTTATCCCCATCCAAGTCGTCTTCGGTGTGTTGCTTTATTTATTAGGCGGCTGGTCTTTCGTGGTTTGGGGCGTGTTTATGCGGATCGTGGTGGTGTTCCACTGCACTTGGCTGGTTAACAGCGCTACCCACAAATTTGGCTACCGCACCTACGAGTCGGGCGATGGATCGACGAACTGCTGGTGGGTTGCCCTGCTCACCTACGGCGAAGGCTGGCACAACAACCACCACGCCTTTCAATACTCGGCTCGCCACGGCCTCCAATGGTGGGAAATCGACTTCACCTGGATGACAATTCAACTGCTGCAAGCACTTGGTTTGGCAACCAAAGTGAAATTAGCCGAAAAATAGCGATCGGCAATTAGTCATTGGTTGTCGGTCATCAGGTCTGGACTAATGGCTCGTGACCAATGCCTAATCGTGTTTTTGCGATCGGTAGAGGTTGGGTTGAACAAAGATCGAATCCCCTGGTGCGATCGACCCAACCAAAACCAGAATCAGTTATAATAGAGTTGGGAACAAAAAATTTTGTTTGGCAGCCAAATTTTTTATTTTCAAAATACAACGGTAAATCTTTTTCAATCCTAATCCAAAATCTATCATTGATTCTTTATTAGTTTGGGCAAGAGTGCAGCAAAAAATTTCACTGTTCAATCCAAACTATTATGCGTGAATTCAGCTCGGCATCTCATCAGAAATCAAAAAGAGAATGACAATTGCAACGCAAGAAAAACTCCAATACAATTGGAAGCACGTTATTAGTTTAGCAGGACTTCATATCGGCGCTTTGTTCGCACTGCTACCCAGTAACTTCAATTGGACAGCAGTTGGTTTAACAGTATTCATGCACTGGATAACGGGCGGTTTGGGAATAACTCTCGGATGGCATCGAATGCTCACCCACCGCAGTTTTCAGACACCAAAATTCGTAGAATACTTTCTAGCATTTTGCGGAGCCCTTGCCTGTCAAGGAGGAATAATTGATTGGGTTGGGCTGCACCGATTGCACCACACCAACTCTGACCAAAATGCGCTCGACCCTCACAATGCCCAAAAGGGTTTTTGGTGGAGTCACCTCGGCTGGATGCTATATAAAGGTCCAGCTCACGCTGAAATTTCTCGCTGCACAAAAGACATTTCGAGCGACCCCTTTTACCAGTTTTTGCAAAACTACTTTCTCCCCATTCAAATCGCATTTGGCGTGTTGCTTTACTTAGCAGCAGGCTGGCCTTTTGTAGTTTGGGTAATTTTTGTCCGCTTAGTTGCGGTATATCACTGCACTTGGTTTGTTAACAGCGCCACTCACAAATTTGGCTACCGCACTTACGAAACCGAAGATAGTTCTACTAACTGTTGGTGGGTTGCGGTTTTGACTTACGGCGAAGGCTGGCACAACAACCACCACGCTTTTCAATACTCTGCGCGTCACGGTATGAAATGGTGGGAAATTGACTTCACTTGGATGACAATTCAAGTCATGGAAGCACTAGGTTTGGCTACTAAGGTGAAATTACCAGCAGCAAAATAGCAGCAATTCAGTCCTAGACGCAGAACCTCTGTAGGGTTTCAACTGCGTACATTACCGCCTCAGAAACCCGGTTTCTCAAAGAAACCGGGTTTTTTGGTGAGTAATAACCAATGACCAATGACCAATGACTAATGAGTCCGTTTTTGCTCGCCCCGGCCGCGCAAATACTCCGCTAAAAATGCCAATCCTCCCGAACCTACTATCAACAGCACGCTGAGAGCATTAATATCAGGTTTCACCCCAGTCCGAATCCGGCTAAAAATTTCCATCGGCAGAGTTGTAGTCCCGCTACCTGCGGTAAAACTCGCAATCAAAAAATCGTCCATGCTGAGGACAAAAGACAGCAGACAACCGGAAACAATTCCGGGTATTAATTGAGGGAGCAAAACCTGAATAAAAGCTTCAACAGGCGTTGCACCCAAATCCAAGGCAGCCTCTTCTAAATACGGGTTTAAATCGGCCAATCTAGTAGAAACAGCTAGGGCGATGTAAGCCAGACAAAACACAATGTGAGCGGCGACAATTGTCCACAAACTCAGAGGAATAGCCAGCGCTGCTAAAAATACCAGAGTAGCAACTGCGGTAGCAATATCTGGAATAATAATCGGCAAGTAGGAGACTCCCTGATATAAACTCTTGCCAGGAAAGCGGTAGCGGGCTAAACCAACCGCCATCAAAGTGCCAAGTACAGCCGAGATTGCAACTGCACAAACAGCCACTGTTAAACTGTTTCTCAGGGCCACTAAAATCCGCGTATCGCTAAATAATTTAACGTACCAATCTAAAGTAAATCCTTCCCAGCCGGCGCTAAAACGCGATTTGTTAAAGCTGTAAAATGTGAGTACCAGGATGGGCAGGTACATATAAAAAAACATCAAAACGGCAAATATTACCTGCCAAGAAACCTTAAATTTAGGTTTTAAGTACATATCGGCTTGTATTTCCTCCTGTGGATTGTCGGCGGTATTTTCCATTTCTCGGTAATCGGTAATTGGTAATCGGTAATTGGTAATAGATTAGGATTGTTTTCTTCCTTCTTGCTTCTTCCTTGTTCCTTCTTCCTTTAACATCCTAAATTGCATTACGATCGCCATATTTGAGCAAGAGGGCAATTCCGATACTCACTGCAAAGATTAATACCATACTCAGAGCCGAACCCAGCCCCCAATTTTGAGTGGCCCCCAAAAACTGATTGTAAATCAAACGAGCCGCCGTCATACTCGAAGCTCCACCGAGCAACTCCGGATCGACAAAATCGCCCAAACTGCTAATAAAGACTAGCAAAGAACCCGCAGCAATTCCCGGCATAGTCTGAGGTACTGTCACTTTCCAGAAAGTTTCCACTGGATTCGCACCCAAATCCTGAGATGCTTCTAGCAACCTGCGGTCTAACTTTTCCAAAGATGCGTAGAGAATTGTCACGATATAAGGCAAATAACTGTAAGCCATGCCGATTAAAACTGCGGAACTTTGATTGAGCAATTCTAGAGGAGGGATGCCCAAAAGTCCCAGGAGCGAGTTGAGAACACCCGTAGGACGCAAAATTGTAATCCAAGCATACGATCGCAACAGCGAAGAAGTCCACAGCGGCAACACAAAGCCTAACAAAGTTAAATTCCGCCACTTTTTCGAGACATTGAGGGCGATCCAGTAAGCGACGGGAAATCCCAGCAGCAAACACAGAATAGTAGTCCCCGTTGCGAAAAAGAGAGATCGACCCATCACCTGTAAATTCAGCGGCTCAAACACTCTCAGGTAATTGCCGATTCCCGAAGGATTCACCAAATCTCCCGGCTTAATATTCGGCACCAAACTAAGCTGAAAAATCACCAAAGTTGGTATGACTAATAATAAAAGCAGCAACAAGCCTGAAGGGCCGAGCAATGCCAGTGGCCCAGCCCAAGCAGACCACGGGGAAACAGTTTCAGCCTTCAAAGGAGAATTGGGAGGAATAGGAGGGGGAGTTCTAGTTGAAACAGCCATAGATCAATTGTTTTGAGTTTTTAACCGCTGATGAACGCGGGTTAACGCGGATATAATACGGATTGAGTGGGCGCTCTGCTTTAGGGGGGCAGGTTTATGTATATATTGGGTAAGAATCAGAGATTGCCTGTAAAACCCGCCCTAGGTTTGATGATTAGCCGCTGGTTAATTGAGTCCAATAGCGATCGTACACTTCCATAAATTTGCCTACCGGAGCCACACCTTCGCACTTTTTCAAAACAGCTTCCGAAGGAAAAAGAATGTCGTTTTCGCGAACTTCCGGGGGCAACAAACTAAAAGCATCTTCCGAAGGAGTTGAAAAACTGAGCCGCTCTACTAAAGAAGCAGCGACATCGGGTTGCAGCATAAAGTTAATCCATTTATAAGCTGCTTCGGGATTGGGAGAACCTTTAGGAATTACTAAAGTGTCAGTCCACAGAGAAGAACCGCTTTTGGGGACGACATACTTTAATTTATCGTTATCTGAAATTACTTCATTAGCATCAGAAGAATAACACATAGCTACCTTCAAATCCCCCGTCAGCATTTGAGGCCGCCAAGCATCAGTAGTAAAAGATGCGATCGCCGGTTTGAGTTCCACCAACTTTTCGTAAGCTTGTTTGACTTGCTCTTGGTTCGTAGAATTCAGAGAATAGCCCAGCATCCGCAACGCAGCGCCCATGACTTCTCGAACATCACTCGCCAGCGTCATTCGCCTTGCTAACTCTTGTTTGTGCTGCCACAAATAGTCCCAATCTTCAGGAGCTTCTTTGAGTTGTTCGGTGTTGTAAATCAAGCCTGTGGTTCCCCAACTCAAAGGCACGCTGTAGCGGTTTCCTGGGTCATAAACAGGGTTTTGGAACTGTTTTCTGAGCCGATCGAGCCCGCCCAAAATCGAGTGGTCTAATGGGCTCAACAGCCCGAGTTCCGTCATTTGAACCACCATGTAGTCCGACGGGTAAATGATGCTGTAGGCGCGCGCGCCACCGGCTTGAACTCTCGCCAGCATCTCTTCGTTGGAGCTAAACACGTCAGCCACTACGCGAATGCCGGTTTTTTCGGCAAAGCGATCGAGCAAAGCTTCATCGGTATAGCCTGCCCAAGTATAGATGAAAAGTTGGTCGGCAGAACCTTTGACGGCAGGAGCAGATTGTACGTCTGCAAGTCGCCAGCCGCAACTCGAAGCAGCTAACCCGGAAATTGTCGCCGCCGAATTTTTTAGGAACTGACGGCGTGTAGAATTAGCCGGAAAAATCCTGGAAATTGGTAAGTTAGTCGGAGGCACAGTTAGATTTTAGATTTTAGATTTTAGATTTTAGATTGGGGAATTGGGGATTGGGAAATTCGATTTTAGATTTTAGATTTTAGATTGGGCAATTAGGGATTGGGAAATTAGATTAAATCGGTTAAATCCCGTACACTGCTCGTTACCGAACTTCCCTGCAACATCCATCCGTTAAATCGGTTAAATCCCGTACACTGTTCGTTGCCGAACTTCCCGACCTCCGTGACATCCGTTAAATCTCGATCGCGTGTTCGTTGCCGAACTTCCTTCGTAATTATGCTCGATCGGTCAAAGCGAGACAATCAGTAGTTCCCCAATAAGCGTAAATCGGCGTGTGCGGATCTGGGAAAGAACCGCCGGTATTTGGCTGGCGTACAGTAATTTTATCGCCCGACGCCAACTCAACCACGTAATGAACGTGCGTGCCCATGTACATAGTATTTTTGAGCCGCCCTTCAAAACAGTTGACCGACACTTCCGGCTCGTAGAGATTCAAATATACTTTTTCCGGCCGAACGCTGACCACAACAGAGTCGCCTGTGACACCACTCCACATATCCGACTGCTGAACGACTATTTTCAGATTGGCTGATGTGCGAACTGTGATAGTCGATCGGTCGATCGACTCCACCGTACCAGAAAACAAATTCGTATCGCCAATAAAATCCGCCACAAAAGCCGTCTGCGGGCACTCATAAATTTCTTCAGGAGAGCCAATTTGCTCGATCCTCCCCTCGTGCATCACCGCAATCCGGTCAGACAGACTCATCGCCTCTTCTTGGTCGTGAGTCACCATCACAAAAGTCAAACCCAATTCTTGATGCAAATTCGACAGTTCCAACTGCATCTGCTTCCGCAACTTCAAATCCAGAGCACCCAGAGGTTCGTCCAGCAGCAAAACCGCCGGTCGATTTACCAGAGCTCTCGCCAAAGCCACCCGCTGCTGCTGGCCGCCTGACATTTGACCGGGAAACCTGTTGGCGAAAGATTCCATTTTCACCAATTGCAAAACTTCCCGTACCCGTTCTTCAATTTCTGCTTTCCCCAGCTTTTTTATCCGCAATCCAAAAGCTATATTGTCCCAGACATTCATGTGTCCGAACAAAGCATAGCTTTGAAACACAGTATTTACCGGACGGCGGTAAGCTGGAGTGTTGGTCATCGACTGGCCCCGAATCATCAATTCGCCCGCCGAGGGAGTCTCGAACCCAGCGATTAACCGCAGGGTCGTAGTCTTGCCGCAGCCGCTAGGCCCGAGGATGCTAAAAAATTCTCCTTGGCGGATGTTGAGGTCAACTCCGCGGACTGCGGTTTCGCCGTTAAATACCTTAAAGACCTTGCGGAGTTCAACGTCAAGCGCTGTATCCGTTGCTGTCGTACCTTGGTTGAGTGCTGTCTGAAACATATTCGCCCTTTCCTGGGGGTAATGCACGCCACTTACATACAGTTTAAGTTTAGACTTTTCTGTATTTTAGGTGAGGAATGTTGGATGTAACAGGTTTTGGGATTGGTTCTTTAAATTCTATCCCAGAGTGCACCATTGTCAGCCACAGGCAAGATGGCTGTTCCACAAGAAAATTCACTCTTTGTGGAACAGCCATCTTGCCTGTTCATACAAGGCTTATTGAGAATGGTGCAACATCTCAGATCGAACGGCCATCTATTTATTCTCAGGACTTGGCGTCGGAGATGGTTTTTGCGGTTTGTCTGTTTTGGGTTCTTCTGCTTTTTTCCACTCTGACAAAGGTCGCTGGACGGCATTTTTAAAGTCAAAAGGCACTAGCAGCACGGACAAATTTTGGGCGGAATTTTGAGGGGGCGCTTCCGGCGGATTGGCTTGAGCGTACAAGAAGCGGCCGCTAAAGTCTGTTTTGCCTAAAACTAGGCGGTGAGTTTCCTGGTTGTCCAGCTTTACTGTGACTGTAGCTTGGGGTTGGTCGAGACCGAATTCTGGCAGTTGAGCAGCAGTAATATTAATCGTGCGATCGCTCTTTCCTGTGGCGAGCCTGTCGAGCAAAAAATCCACCGATGCCTGACTTGCGTGTGCTTGCACTGGCAATTTCATTTCCCAGCTAGACTTGCCTCCTTTTGTAGCATAAACTCGCTCAAAGGTCAATATTTTTTCGGGAGTTTTGACTGTAAAGAATTGTATGCGATCGGAGTTAAAAGCAAAAATTTTCTGTTTTTCTTCCTTAGCGGCTTCCTGTTTCGGAGATACTTGCATCTCGAACAAAGCAACCAACCCCGTCATGCTCAGCGCGACGGCTATCAATACTAATGTATTTTTCTGCAATTTCATAGTAACAGCGAATTCGGCATTGGGCATTGGGCATTGGGCATTGGGCATTGGGCATTGTTGACTGTTGACTGTTGACTGTTGATTAATGTTATTGGTTATTTGTTATTAGCCACAGCAAAGGATTAACAAATGACAACTGTCAACTGTCAACTGTCAACTGTCAACTGACAACAGTCAACTAACTTATCTTCTCTTCCACCAGATAGCGCCGCCAATTCCCAGTCCGAGTAAAGGCCAAATTAGCCAAGCTAAAACCAGCAATCCTATTTGGATGGGCGTCATGTTAATGCGGCGGTTGGTAGCTTTTTTCGGACTGATAGAAAAGCTTTGCTGGTCTGGTTTACTCAACCAACTGACTGAATTGAGAAACACGTCGCTATTGAGTTGTTGGTCAAACCAACCGTTAGTCACAAATTGAGATGTGCCAATTACTACCATTCGCGATGTTTTTCTAGGAGTTGAAGGCGCTGAAGGAGTTGACTTTGGACTGGGAGATGTTGTGGGAGATGCTGTGGGAGATGTTTCTGGTGTCGGTGTGGGAGATGCTGTGGGAGATTCTGTCGGTATTGGCGAACTTTCTGGATATGCTGTGGGATATGCTGTCGGAGATGCTGCCGGTGTTGGCGAAGTCGTCGGTAATACTGGAGGCGTAGCTTCTTGCGAGACAATCACCGAATAGCTGATTGGGGAAGCTGTTGGTGAAGTTGTCGGCGATGGTGAAGTTGTTGGCGATGGTGAAGTTGTTGGCGATGGTGAATCTGTCGGCGATGGTGAAGTTGTTGGCGATGGCGAAGTTGTTGGCGATGGCGAAGTAGTTGGCGACGGTGAATCTGTCGGCGATGGCGAAGTAGTTGGCGACGGTGAATCTGTCGGCGATGGCGAAGTAGTTGGCGACGGTGAATCTGTCGGCGA
>NZ_JAUBRM010000091.1:0-4528 GCF_036701905.1 Microcoleus sp. MON2_D5 | reverse complement strand
TGGTGAATCTGTCGGCGATGGTGAATCTGTCGGCGATGGGGAATCTGTCGGCGATGGGGAATCTGTCGGTGATGCTTGGGGTGAAGGCGAGGGCGAAGTTGTCGGTGATGCTTGGGGTGAAGGCGAGGGCGAAGTTGGTGTTGGTGAAGGTGAGGGCTTTAAGGGAGTGCTGTCAGTGGACGATCGAACTAAAGCTACACCTAATAATAGCGGGCCTTGTCGATCGGTCTTCTGATCGAACTCCAATTTCTTAGTCGTCAAATCGCTTTCCGCCCAACTTTCTTGACTCGTCCAAATCAGCGGTTTTTCCTCTATCCCTTCTACGGGCGAGGTTTCCAAAGCACGCGCAAACGGATAGAAAGAAATGCCGGTGCCAAAACTTTGAGTAATCGGATGTTCGCCGTAGCGCCTGACTGTGGGAACCGTGGGGCCGAGGCCAAATCTTTGACCAGTGCCCGAAGCATCGATGGCCAAGCGGGTGTCTAGTTTTAGGCCCCATTCTTGCAGCAATTTGTCCAATCCCGTATCAGTTGCCGGGTCTACCATTAACAATAAACTGCCACCGCGATCGAGATAAGCTCTTAGTGCTTTAATTTCTGTATCGGAAAACGGTTTGTCCTGCCCCGGAACGATTAAAGCATCTGCATCTTCTGGCACTTCTTTGCGTTCGGTCAAATTCAGCGTTTGGGCGTTGTAGTATTTATCTTTCAGAGCTTTTTCAGCTTGCTGAATTCCGCCTTGACCTTCCTTTATCGGGCGGGCTCCTTTGCCTTGCAAAAAGTAAACTGTAGCAACGCGAGTGCTGAGGATTTCTTCTAAGCCATTGGTAAGTTTTATCTCTGAAAGCCCTTGATTCGGGTCGCTACCAAAAGCAGTGCCGCCTTTTTGCAGTACCTGTTTTTTGTCACCGGATTGCAGGTAAACTTCTCCGACGCTGGTAATGCTAAATTCCCGCGCTTTTCCCGGTTGGGCTAGCGGGTCAACAAACTCAAATTGGAACTTTTCGCCTCCCTCGCGTTTGTAGCTTTGCAGCAATTCTTTGATTTGGGGATTTTGGGTGGGGTCAAACACCCAAACTTTGACTGTTTGTTGCAGGTTTCGCAGTATTTGTTGAGTCTGCGGGGCGAGGGTAAATTGTTGGCTTTCGGTTAAGTCGAGGCGGACGGGATAGCGAACTGCTATGAAGTTAATTACTCCGAGAATCACAAAGACGGCGAGGGTAGCAATCAGGGCGTTGGTGCTGGCTTGAGTGGAACGCTGCCCCCAAAAGCTTTGTTCGTAACTCAAATATAGCAGCCAAAGTGCGATCGTCACTGCTCCGGCAATCACTAAACCGACTGTCAGGGGGTCCCATACTCCAGATACAAGTGCTGCTGTTACCCCCGCTGCGATGAGGAGGGGGCCCAGCAAAAAAACGTATTTCCAATTTTTTTTGCTAATTTTCATAAGGTAAATATTGAGTGAGAAAATTCCGCTTCGAGGATGTTATTCTATATCGCATTAGCCTGCAACCATGCTGTTAAATCTGACTGATTGTTGAAGTCCAGCACGGCATCTCCTAGTTCTTCTAATTGCTCTACGCCTAATTCACGGATGCAGTTTTCGGTTTCCGGTTGTATTGTGCCTAAACGCCGCACTAGCTGACGCAATATTAACGAAAGTTGAGCGGTTTTTGTCACCTGTTCTCTTGCTACCTCTATGGCAATCTGCTGGTCTTGAATCCACAGTTCTTGCTTCTGCAATTCATGTAATTCTTCCTGAGTGAAGTTTTCCTCGCTGGCAATTCTAAAAGCTTTCTGAATTTCTGGAACTGCACTGAGTGTTTCTGGTACTGTCTCCAGAGTGCTGGTATTTTCGAGAAAGTAAATCCATTGCTCGGCACTTGTTTCTAATTCTGCTAATTCCTTGCTAAATTTTGGCAGTTCGATAAATACTAATTCTATTTCAGTATCTGGACACTCAAACTGTTGCTCTTTTTCTTGGAAAACAAACCGTGACATAAATTCCGGCTGATTTTCAAACATTTCAAAGTCGGTAATTTTCAAGGAAATTACTGTTTTTAGCCTTTCGTAGCGTTCTTTTCCTGTTAATTGCTGGCTGTAGCTTTTGGCAGCATTGTACAAAACTCTGTTCCCAAAGGAAGGCACGTTGATCAGTTGAATTTCAACTAGGGCGATTCTGTCGCCGTTAATTGTGGCTTTGACATCTAGGTGTGTGTCTTGGACTCCGAGAGTTGGAGTTTCTGGCGGGGAGTCGATTATTTCTAAGTCTTCGATGATCGGCTGTGCTTCATAAAGGATGGCGTTTAAAAAATTAATCAGGATGTCTTTGCTGTCGCTGGAACCGAATATTTTTTTGAACGCAAAGTCGATTTTGGGATTGATAAATCTCATTCTTTCAAGTAATTAGTGGAATAACTAACATTAATTGGGAACTGGGAATTGGGCATTGGGCATTGGGCATTGGGCATTGCGAATTGGGAAGTGGTGGTTTTTCCTTTAATGTGCAACTCTCCAAATCTCTTACTTTCCCACTCTTTCCTCTTTATTCCCCGAAGCCTTCCCTGATGCTTTTAGGAACGCTGATATCGCAGCGCATCGATGGATTGGGCGGTCAGAAATACTCCTAAAATGATGTAACTGGCCAACATAATTAAACTGCTGGTATCGAAAACTCCCTTGACAAGATTGGTGTAATTTGTTAAGAGGGACAAATGTCCTAATGCTGTTCCGAAAGGGCCACCGATACCGACGGCGGCTGCATCGATCACCCAGAGAAATAATACTAGGGCGAAGGTGAGGATGGCGGATAAAATTGTGCTGTCGGTGAGGGAGGAAATAAACATTCCTAGGGACAATACTCCTGCTGCTAGTAATATTAAGCCGGCGTGTCCTAGCAGAAGAACTCCGGGGGGTACGGGTGGGGTTGAGGAACTGAGGACGATCGCCTCGCAGAACAGCAGGGGCAGCAACATTGTGGTATAAAATGTTAAAACTCCCAGGAGTTTGCCGGTAGCAACTGCCCAGTTTGTTAAGGGCGATGTGGCTAATAGTTCTAAGGTGCCCCGTTTGCGTTCTTCAGCGTAAAGTCCCATTGAGAGTGCGGGTAGTACGAACAAGGAAAGGGAACCCATGATTCGCAGAAAGAGTTGCAGGAATTCGTAAGCAACGTCGATGGGAGGTTCGGTAATTCCCATTTGGTCTCGCTGGCCGATTTGGGGAATTAACCCGTCGGGGGCGAGGAGGATGGCTATTAAAAAGTAGCCGGTGATTAGCCAAAAGACTGCTGCGATGGCATAGGCTAATGGCGAGGCAAAATAGCTTTGTAGTTCTTTGCGGTAAATTGCGATAATATTACTAATCATTACTAACCTTTAGGAATTGGGAATGGGTAATTGGCCATTGGTAATTGGTTCATTCTGATTCGCCTGCGGGTGGTTTTTCGCTGTCGTCGCTATCCTTTTGCTTTTTTTCTATTTGTCGCTTTTTGGTAACAGGTGGCTGTTGTGGTTGAGAATCGCTACTCGGTTGTGGCTTTTTTTTAAGTAGTCGATTTTTTACAACTGGTTGGGATTCTGGTTGAGAAGGTTGGCTCGACTTTGGTGTTTCTAAAACTTCGAGATTTTCGACAATCGGTTCTGGTTGAGAAGGTTGGCTCGACTTTGGTGTTTCTGAAACTTCGAGATTTTCGACAACCGGTTCTGGTTGAGAAGGTTGGCTCGACTTTGGTGTTTCTGAAACTTCGAGATTTTCGATAACCGGTTCTGGTTGAGAAGGTTGGCTCGACTTTGGTGTTTCTGAAACTTCGAGATTTTCGACAATCGGTTCTCGTTGAGAAGGTTGGCTCGACTTTGGTGTATCTAAAATCGGTTCGGATTCTGGTTGAGAATGCTCGATCGACTCTACCGTTTCTGAAACTTCGAGATTTTCGACAATCGGTTCTGCTTGAGAAGGTTGGCTCGACTTTGGTGTATCTAAAATCGGTTCGGGTTCTGGTTGAGAATGCTCGATCGACTCTACCGTTTCTGAAACTTCTAGATTTTCGACAATCGGTTCTGGTTGAGAAGGTTGGCTCGACTTTGGTGCATCTAAAATCGGTTCGGGTTCTGGTTGAGGATGCTCGATCGACTCTACCGTTTCTGAAACTTCTAGATTTTCGACAATCGGTTCTGGCTGAGAATGCTCGATCGACTTTGGTGCATCTAAAATCGGTTCGGGTTCTGCTTGAGGATGCTCGATCGACTCTACCGTTTCTGAAACTTCTAGATTTTCGACAATCGGTTCTGGCTGAGAATGCTCGATCGACTTTGGTGCATCTAAAATCGGTTCGGGTTCTGCTTGAGGATGCTCGATCGACTCTACCGTTTCTGAAACTTCTAGATTTTCGACAATCGGTTCTGGCTGAGAATGCTCGATCGACTTTGGTGCATCTAAAATCGGTTCGGGTTCTGCTTGAGGATGCTCGATCGACTCTACCGTTTCTGAAACTTCTAGATTTTCGACAATCGGTTCTGGCTGAGAATGCTCGA
>NZ_JAUBRM010000090.1:0-22611 GCF_036701905.1 Microcoleus sp. MON2_D5 | reverse complement strand
GAGCCGTGTGAGGTGAAAGTCTCATGCACGGTTTTGAAGACCAGCGGGATTGGTGACACTCTCGCTGAGTTTAATCATTTTGCGATTACCAGTGATGGTTCTAAGTTCGGCAATCCCAAGTATTTCGTCAAACGTCAACGAAACTTAAAACGTAAACAGCAGAAGCTTGATCGCAAAAAGAAAGGCAGTCAGAATCGAAAAAAGGCAAGACTGGCGGTGGCAAAAGTTCACTCCAAAATTGCCCGATGCCGCGAAGATTCTCTTGCGCGTGCTATCCCGCAAGATAGTTAACGAAAACCAAGTTATTGCAGTGGAAAATCTCAACATCAAAGGCATGGTAAAGAATCATAATTTAGCCAAAGCCATTAGTGATGTTGGCTGGGGTATGTTCTGCACAATGCTTAAGTACAAGGCTGAAAGTGAAGGTAAACAATACATTGAGATTGATCGATGGTTTCCTAGCTCAAAAACTTGTCATGCCTGCCTAAATCAAGTTGAGCATCTCACTCTTGATGTTAGGGCATGGACTTGTAAACATTGTGGTACTCATCATGACCGTGATGTAAATGCAGCCCTCAACATTAGAAATGAAGCCTTGCGGATTTTGGCGTTAGGAACTAGCGCTTCTGCCTGTGGAGGGGATGTAAGTCGATCTGGCAAAACTTCGGTTTTGTTGGACGCCCCGCCCCGTTGAATCAGGAAGCCAGCGCTGTACCAATGAAGTGGTCAGCGTCTGGTAGTTCACTCAACACTCAAGGCATCGAACCACTGTAAAATCCGATTCCATGCCCACCAGCGATCGCTATCAGCAAATTGATGCTGACAACGTTTACTACTGATATGCCCAACATGACCGCCGTAGGCTGTCACCACTAATTCTAAGGCAGGATTGTTCGCGCTAATGGCTTGCAACTCAGGGACAAGCACCGGGTCAAACATCGGATCGTCGGCTGCATAAAGGATGAAAGTGGGTTTTTTGAGATGAGGCAAAATGTGTAGAGCGCTGCTAGCGTCATAGTATTCTTCCACAGAGGAGAAACCTAACGGGCCAATTACCAGTTCGTGGTCAAAGCCCCAAATGCTGTTGGCGCGTTCAATAGCGGCAGGATCGATCGCCCCTGGATGCGTTTTAGCGATGTTTTTTGCTAGTTTTTTTAACTGTCGCGCGATCGCTTTTTCTAAAAATTTCCCCCACTCATCTTTAACTAGATAAGACAGAGAACGGTTCGAGTCCAAGCTGGGGCAAATAACCGCCGCGCCTGCTAGTTCTGACTCTTCGATCCCTAAGTCAGGCCCCCAATCTGCGATCGTCTGAGCTGATTTTACGGCCCACAAGGCTAATTGTCCGCCCAGGGAATAAGCCGTGAACCAAAAAGGGGCGGGACATCCCATTTCTTTAGCAGCGGCAGCAATCCGAACGAAATCTTCGCCTTCGTATAGGCCATCAGAAGTCAGGGTGGGAGAGAGTTGGGCAGTTTTGCCGTGAGCTCGCCAGTCAAATAATACCACTGCACAGCCTTGGGCATAGGCTTTACGGCCTAGTAGCTTCAGATACCATTGATTATCCAGATCGCCAGTAATGCCGTAAGTGCCGACAATGGTATATCGGGGATTTTCGGGGATGGCAACCCAGCCGAAAATCGGGACTCCACAGGCACCAGTAAAGATGTGTTCTCGGTAAGGGGGCTCTGGGTAAGGGATCGTCTTTTCCCAACCGCGACTAGCCCTTAATGCCGTGTACAACGTCATTAATAGGCCGTTGTTGAGCAGCCAAGGTGGAGTATAGGCAAGGGTCATAAGCGAATGTCGGAAATGTCTGTCTCGTTGGTGGGATTTTTTTACTTGACAGGTTGGCTATTCTAGCGAATAACCCTGAAAATCGCAATACTTTTTGAGTAAATGCACTCAAGGGCGAAGTCAAGCCAAAATATTAATGGCTATTCATTTGGAACCATTTATTGGCGAATAGAGAAGAATGCCAGCTAACGAGGTTTAGCATATTGTAGCGGATCGCCCAAACTACAAAAACCTGGTTGCTTTCAGAAACAGGGTTTCTGAGTCTTTCATCCCCGCGCAGATGTACAATAGGACGATCGCACTCTCCGACTCCAAGCGCGATCGATCCCTACACCCTGCCCGAAATGGGCAACATCAGATAGAACGCAGTAAAAAAATATAAAATGCAAGCAATACAACTGTCTTTATTCTCAAATGAGTCAGAACCAATTCCTGCCAAAAAGCAGAAGAAAGCAAAATTAGGGCGTTACGAACGCATCCAACGCGAACTAGAAGCAAATGACTGCGACCCCTACAAGATATTCATTGATATTGAATCTCAGTCACTGCCAAAATCAGACTATACATTTGTCGATCTTTTTTGCGGTGCGGGCGGCATGACCCAAGGTTTATTGCAAGCAGGTTTTCGACCAGTAGCAAGCGTTGAAATTAATCCCATCGCCTCGGCAACTCATACAAAAAACTTTCCCCATTGCCATCACTTGTGCGACGATATAAAAAACTTAAATCCCCAAAAGTTGCTCGCTGAAATCGGTTCGCCAGAAGTTCATGTTGTTGTAGGTGGGCCGCCGTGTCAAGGCTTCTCTGTGGCAGGAAAACGCGACCCCAACGACCCTCGAAATCGCCTCTTTAGAGAGTTTGTCCGCGTTGTCTCTGAAATACGTCCTTGGTATGTTGTCATGGAAAACGTACCGGGAATATTGACTATACAAAAAGGAGCTGTTAAGCAAGCCATTTGCGAGGCTTTTCAAGAAATTGGCTATCCCCATATGTCCGTTGCTGTTCTGGAATCAGCCGCCTATGGAGTCGCGCAAATCAGGCCGAGAGCCATTTTTATTGCCAATAGATTTGGGATGCAAAATCCCTATCCCAAGCCGCAATTGTTGCCCGAACAATACAAAGCGATTGAGTCAGCAATTGATGATTTACCCGAGTATACTCCCATACCGGAAATTAACCACGAATGGACTCGTCATTCTGTTGAGTACATGGAAAGACTTGCTAAAGTTCCACCAGGCGGTTCTTTGTATGAAAGCTACGCCGATGCTTTCAAGCGACAGTATCCGGGAAAACCGAGCATGACTGTTAAAGAAAATCACGGTGGCACTCATATTCATCCTTATCTCAACCGCGTTATTTCCGCTCGCGAAATGGCTAGATTGCAAAGTTTCCCGGATTCATTTATTTTTGAAGGTTCTATGAAAAAGGCAATGTGGCAAATTGGAAATGCTGTGCCGCCTCGTTTAGCAGAGTGTATCGGTTTTGCACTTATTCCATATTTGACTGATATTGCACTTAACCAGCTTAGCTTAGTTACGATTAAACTTCCCCAACAGATTCAGCAGGTATAGCTGTTTTAAATTAGATACTACTTCTTATTAAGTATTCGTACTATTTCTCCCAGCAGCGTATCTATAGCTTGTGAGCAGTTGACTTGTGTTTTGTTGAGGAGAGATTCGGTATCTCTAATTTGCTCATGCAGAATACCATCACTTATATTTCTTTGGAAATCATCTAGGTTTTTCATCGTTTTTTTGAAAGATTTGCTACCGTTGTAATTATTTACTACTTCAGTGAATTTATCTTTACAAAATATGGGAGGTACATGATCCATAATTGCACGAGTAAGCATGGCAGTAGCAAAATAATTTTCATGAGAATAGTTACTATTTAGTTCCTCAGATAATTTTATAAGTTTTGAAAGATAAAATTTTGATTGTTTTGATGAAATTTCTTTAAGTTCCTGTAGTCTGCCTTCATCAATAAAAGGGTGATTGGGTGACACAGTTAAAGCTCGATCAACCTGATTATTGGATTTATTTGTAGTCGCGATCTTCTCCACTTCAGCTATTCCTTCAAATGTAATACAAACAGCATAATTAATAGAATCCAAATCAAATCTATGACCTAGAAAACCTTGATGTATTAAGTAGTTTGTAATACTGATAACTTGATTTTCAGATAAACCTATATCCTTAGTAATATAACCAAGAGGAATATATTTATCAGGATCGTCTTCGGTAGCTTTATAAATACAATATAGGACTTGATAACGCTTGATTTTTTGTTTTATAACTGCGATATCGACATTTTCGACATTTGGAGTTGACCTCAATAAACGCTCAGTGCTATCGATCAGATTTTGAGTGACCTGATTTTTTACTGCAGCTATTCCTTTAGATGTAATCGAAACATAACAATCAATCTCATCCCATAGAGGACATGAATTATCTATTTTTATGAAATCCTGCGTGGATAAGTATTTGGAAATACTGATAATTTCACTTTCCGGTAAATCTATAGACTTAGCAATATAAGCAAGAGAAATATTTCTCGAATATATATTGGGTTCAGGAGCTTTATAAACACAATGCAAAAAATCAAAATGTTTCTTGTTTAGTTCTTCAGAATATTGACTATCGACGTTCATAGTTAACCTCACTAACATATTTGTACAATCTGTCACATTCAGTCTCTATCAACAGTATATTATATACTGCTTTGTACAAATATGCCCACGTTGTGCGAAGGAATCTGAAATAATCGTTCTAGATTCTTAGTTGCCGGCAATGGTTTACCTTCAGCTTGACAACTCTCGATTAGTAACTCTATTACCTCTCGTGCATTGTAGATAGCTTCTTCCTAAGAATCTCCGTGAGTTATCGGCTGCATTACATCCTCAAATTCCGGCAAAAACACGACAAAGCATCGATCGCCCTCTGACCATTGGATAACAACTGTATATTTCATGGTTCTGAAGTTTCGGGTTGAAATTATTGTACCCGATCGCCCGAAATTCCCCATCCCGACTCAAGACGGAGGCCTCGCAGAGGTACAATAGGACGATCGCATTCCCCAACTCCCACCGTGATAGAGCGCTACACTTTGCCCGAAATGGGCAACATCTGGACTGAAACCGCCAAACTCAAAAGCTGGCTGCAAGTAGAAATCGCTGTCTGCGAAGCTCAAGCCGAACTCGGCTACATCCCCGCCGCCGCAGTCGAAGAAATCAAAGCTAAGGCTAATTTTGACCCCAAACGAGTCCTCGAAATTGAAGCCGAAGTCCGCCACGACATGATCGCTTTCTTGACAAATGTCAACGAATATGTAGGCGATGCCGGACGCTACATCCACCTCGGCTTAACCAGTTCCGACGTGCTCGATACCGCTTTGGCGCTGCAATTAGTCGCCAGCGTCAATATCTTGTTAGAACGTGTCGAAGAATTGAGTCAAGCAATTCGCTATCAGGCTCAACAGCATCGCAATACCGTCATGGTTGGCCGATCGCACGGAATTCACGCCGAACCCATCACCTTTGGCTTTAAACTAGCAGGATGGCTGGCAGAAGTCTTTCG
Organism: Microcoleus sp. MON2_D5; assembly: GCF_036701905.1. Classification (NCBI taxonomy): domain Bacteria; kingdom Bacillati; phylum Cyanobacteriota; class Cyanophyceae; order Oscillatoriales; family Microcoleaceae; genus Microcoleus; species Microcoleus sp. MON2_D5. The sequence continues at coordinate 17,239 of NZ_JAUBRM010000090.1, read as the reverse complement.
CAACCGCGACCGATTAGTGAATTTGCAATCGTCCATTGCAGTCGGCAAAATCTCCGGCGCAGTCGGAACATATGCTAATATTGACCCGCGAATTGAAGCGATCGCCTGTCAAAACCTCGGACTCGAACCCGATACCGCATCGACTCAAGTCATTTCGCGCGATCGACACGCTGAATACGTCCAAACCTTAGCACTGTTAGCAGCATCGATCGAGCGTTTTGCAGTAGAAATCCGCAACCTGCAACGCACCGACGTTCTCGAAGTCGAAGAATTCTTTTCCAAAGGGCAAAAAGGCTCATCCGCCATGCCCCACAAACGCAACCCGATTCGATCGGAAAGACTGACAGGAATGGCGAGAATCGTCCGCGCCAACGCCGTCGCAGCCTTAGAAAATGTTGCGCTTTGGCACGAAAGAGACATCTCTCACAGTTCCGTAGAACGGATGATTTTGCCCGACAGTTCTACAGTAACTCACTTCATGTTAGTAGAAACCACAGACTTAGTAAAACACCTGCTAGTCTATCCCGAAAATATGAAGCGAAACATGAACCTTTACGGCGGAGTCATCTTCAGCCAGCGCGTGATGTTAGCTTTAGTAGAAAAAGGCACGAGTCGCGAAGACGCATACAAAATTGTGCAATCTTGCGCTCACGAAGCCTGGAACAAACCGGGCGGCAATTTCTACAATTTAATTGCTAAAGACGATCGTGTAACAGCTAAGATGACTACCAAAGAAATTGATGATTGTTTCGATCCGCAGTATCAATTGAGGCACTTAGATTTAGTGTATCAGCGCTTGGGAATTTGAGGACAATTAACACTTAAAAATGACTCAGAGAGAGAAGAGAGCGAGCGTTCTCGCGCTTGTCCCACAGTCCGCCGGGGGTTAAAACCCCCGTCTCATAGCTAAAGTCGGTTAAAACCGACTGAAAGACTCATAAAATAAAAGTTTTAGAGAAATATTTCAGTCCTCTTCAGAGGACTTTAGCTATGAGACAGGGGTTTCAACCCCTGTCGGTCTGGCGGGCTGGCAGACAACATGAAAAGCGCTAAAATTCCCCAAAATATGAAATGTAAAAACTCTATTAAATATCCACTTAACCGAGCCATGAAATTCAACCGATTTACAAAATATTTAATTGTATTCGCTCTAATATTACTATCTACAACCACGCTGAGTTATACAACATCTATTCGCGCTCAGGAGCCGCCACAAGTGCAAATTACCCAACCAGAACCAAACCCAGTAGTACCTGAAATTATTTTCATGAGTCAACTTCCCAGTTCGGCGCGACTGGTTGACATCCGCAGCGTAAATCCCAACATTCGCCTCGATATCCGATACGCCACTACTAACAATTTCTTGAAACGAAAACTTTACCCTATATCCAAATGCGCCTTAAGAACTTCTGTTGCTCAACAGTTAGGGCTAGTTCAAACAGATTTGGAAAAAATCGGATTGGGTTTGAAAGTTTACGATTGCTACAGGCCTTTCTCTGTCACTAAGCAAATGTGGCAAGCTTGGCCAGATCCGCGCTATGTGGCCAATCCTGCTAGGGGTTCGCGGCACAATCGCGGTGCTGCTATTGATTTGACTTTAGTCGATCGCACTGGCAAAGAATTAGAAATGCCTACACCTTACGATGATTTTACCGAAAAAGCTCACGGAGATTATCAAGGCGGCAGCGCCGAATCTCGGAAAAATCGTCAAGTGCTTAAGGATGCAATGAAAAAACACGGATTTATGAGTATCACAACTGAATGGTGGCACTTTGACTCTGAAGATTGGCAGAAATTTGCGATTCTTGATATATCGCTTGGAACGATTCCTTAATTATACTATTTATTAAAAGTCGCCGATCCGGGTAGGGACACGGCCGTGCCGTGACCCTAAATATGTCAGAAAAGTTATTGCAATTTTACCGAAAATTCGTATTCGTATCCTCGGAAATTAGAGTCTAATTGTAATGTGTAACTGCCTGTTACTGGGACTTTTCCTGTCCACTCTGTTTCATTGCCTTGATAAGGATCTCCGGCTAAAAGTTTGCCACCGGGAGTGATAATTTGCGGGAAAACTTCTTGCCGATTCCTAACAGTCATTGTTTGACCTTTTCTAACGCGAATCCGGTAAGAGTGGCTGCCGCCACCGATAATTCTACCTTTGACGATGGCCTCATCTCCTCCCGGCAAAAAATTAATCGGCTGGTTGACGTTAGAACAACTGCTTTCGGTGCGTCTTTTCGCAACCCAACCGGGAACTGGATCGGTAATTCGCAGCCAACCGTTTTGTTCTTCGGCGACTGAAACAAAGGTATTATTTTTGAGTTTTCCTACAATTTGGCTGCCCCTTACTTGGGGGCTCGATCGCACATTTAGCGGTGGATTCGGATCGCTGACTACAGCCTGGGTGATTTTGCAACCCGAATTGGGCGGTGTGACAACTACTGGCTCAACTTTTCGCGGGGAGACTCCTGCAACTAGCGAGGATTGAACAGCCGGGGTTTTTGCAGGTTGGGGTTGGGATTTCGGAGATTCTGCAGCCTGGGTTTGTGCTTGCAGAGATTTTGATTGCCCAGATTCAGGGTTGTTCGTCGGCCCTGCAATCTGGTTTCTGGTGGATGCCGGGGATTCTGCAAGGGGAAGATCGGATTGTTTCATGGCACCCGACTGTATAGTTGCAACAGCCACTCCCACCGCTGTTGCCAGTCCTGCTAAGCTTACTGTGATGATTTGACGCTTGGTAAATGACATAAAAAACCCTCTCTGTATCTATACTAATAATTTTTGTTTGGGAGTTGAGGCGATCGCCAGTTAATTTATAGTGGAAATACTTAGTGCGAGCCGCTGGGTCAGAATTTTTCTATAAAATTTTACATGGATAATTGTCGCAATAATTTGAGTCAATATATACTGGACGCCTATACTGATGGTAATCTTGCTCTGGGTTATTTGCGCGCAAATTTGCGAAAGTAAGCGTTCAGCGCGAGGTACATAAAATGTCAAAATTGATTCCTCTGAGATTACAACCGCCTCGCGATCGATTGTTGGAGAAGGTGAAGCAGGAAGTCCAAGCAGGCCTGGCGCAGTCTTTGCACGCCGCTGTACTGGCTAACCTCAGTCAAGACTCGTCGCCTCTTGGTGTTAACCGCTGTTGGGATGTGGAAGTGAAAGCCGGCAACCGTCCGAGTTTTCGGCTTCCTCCCAAAGCCAGCATGGCTAAAGTATTCGATCGCAGCGGCGGCAAATTGGTAATTTTGGGAGCGACGGGTGCAGGCAAAACTACGACGCTGCTAGAATTAGCTCGCGTGTTAATTTCCCGCGCCCAAAAAGATGCTAGTTTGCCAGTACCAGTGCTGTTTGAACTCGGATCGTGGAAAGCAGAATCCGGGGCGATCGCCGATTGGTTAATTGCTCAACTTCAGTTCAAATACGGCATCTCTCCTGCTGTCGGCAAAAAATGGGTCGCTGAACAACAATTGCTGCCTCTCCTCGACGGCTTGGACGAAGTGGAAACCCACCGCCAAAATATCTGCATTCAAGCAATCAATCAGTTTATTGAAAGCGAATTTAAACCCAAACATTTAGTAGCTTGCAGCAGTTTTGAAGCTTACAAAAACTGCGAAACTAGATTTCGCCTGCAAGCAGCAGTTTTATTGAAACCTTTAACAGAAACTCAAATTCAAAATTATCTGCTAGAAGCTAGAAGCCGCGAACTTTGGTACAGCATAGAGCGCGAGCCGGAGTTGTTGAAATTGGCAAAAGTTCCCTTGCTTTTGAGCATGATGGCTCTGGCTTACGACGATATTTTAATCGAAGCTTGGAAGCGGATAACTTCTGCTGAAGAACAGCGCAAATATCTGTTAACTGCCTATATTCGCCACCAAATCACCGGACAAGTCAAGCAGTATCCCAGAGGTAAAGAACTGCGGCCGGAACAAATTCGCCACTGGCTGGGGTGGTTGGCCAGAAGAATGGAACAGCAAGGAATTCAAGAATTTTACCTCGATCGCATACCGTCTAGCTGGCTGCAAACAGCCGATGAACGGCGCAAGTATCAGTTTGGAGTTAAGCTGCTTGGCGGGCTGATTTGGGTGATTTTGGGATTAATTGCCAGCCTAGTCTCCGGGTCGATTTGGGGATTAATTGCGGGCGCTGTTGCTGCGGTAATTAGTGCTTTGTTGCCGGGACTTCCCGGGATTGAAAGTTTTATATTGCGCCTCGTGCTGTGGTCGAACGGCTACATTCCTTGGGATTACAAGCGTTTTCTCGATGCTGCGACCGATCGCTTGTTGCTGCAAAAAACTGGCGATCGGCGCTACCGATTTATTCACGATTTACTGCAAAAACATTTTTCGGAAATCTAAATGCAAGAGCTTGACAAAATTAAATATAATGGATGTAATTGTGAAGGAGATTCCAATATTAGACAAGCAAAAGGAAACTCAATGACTGTAAAATTCATTCTGAGCGAATACGTTGACCAAGCAATGGCTGAAGCCATGTATGACAAACTTGAAGATCATAGCTTTGTAGGTAAAATTCCCGTTTGCAAGGGAGTCATCGCCTTTGGTTCCACTTTAAAAGAGTGTCAAAATGAGTTGCAATCAACTTTGGAAGACTGGATTTTGCTAGGGTTGAAATTGCGACATCGCTTGCCCGTCATTGACAATATTGATTTAAATATGGGATAGCTTGTCAACTACCACACACTCATCCTACAAAAAAGTTGGCGGTATTTTTGCCATTTGAAATAGCTGTTCCGCCGTAAATTCTAATCCCTCAAAAAGTGGATCTTTTAATAGGGTATCTCCCCTATAAGTTTGCGGTGGTGCATCGGGGTAAAAAACTGTAATGCTTCTCGCCTTGCTATCTACTATCCAAACCCGCAATACCTTAGCATCTAAATAATCTCTCGCTTTAGCAGCTAACTGACCGAAAGTTTGTTCGGGTGAAATAATTTCTATGACTAATTCTGGGACTACAGGACAGGCTTCATCTTGATTCCAGTCAGGAGATAAGCGTTGGTAAGAAACATATAAAAGGTCTGGTACTGGCACCCAGTCTCGCCCGTGGCGGGTTAATTTCACCGCCCATTATACACCAATTTCTCCCCGTTCGTCACCCCACTGTTCGAGGAGTTTTATTAGGCTTCTGGTGAGGCGAGAATGAAATTTTTTAGGTGACATTTTCGGTACTGCTTGCTCGTCAATAAGTTCGTAGGTAATATCGCCTTCTCCTTCGGGAAGAGCGAGAAACTCTTCCAGAGTGAGTTGAGTTTTTGTCTGGAGCATAATATTCCTCTGCGGTGGGCAGGCAAGTTAGTATTATTTTAACTTAAATATTCATTGACATAATACAAATGTTATGATAGAGATTGGTCAAGTCTCAGGTTTTAACTGTCAAATTTGCGATCGCCTCCTCATCCACACCCCCAAAAGGTTAAGATTCTAATCTGACCCTCCTGCAATCATTGCTTCACCTCCTATGGCAGAAACCTTATTGTTCAACGCCCTCCGCGAGGCGTTAGACGAAGAAATGGCCCGCGACTCCGCCGTATTCGTACTCGGCGAAGACGTAGGTCAATACGGCGGTTCCTATAAAGTCACCAAAGACCTCTACAACAAATACGGCGAACTTAGAGTGCTCGACACCCCGATCGCCGAAAATAGCTTTACAGGCCTGGCAGTAGGCGCAGCAATGACGGGACTCCGGCCGGTCATCGAAGGCATGAACATGGGCTTTTTGCTGCTGGCCTTCAACCAAATTTCCAACAACGCCGGAATGCTGCGCTACACATCAGGCGGCAACTTCAAAATGCCAATGGTAATTCGCGGGCCCGGCGGCGTGGGCCGGCAACTCGGCGCGGAACACTCCCAGCGCTTAGAAGCATATTTCCAAGCTGTACCGGGTTTGAAAATAGTTGCCTGTTCGACTCCCTACAACGCCAAAGGACTCTTAAAATCAGCCATTCGCGACGATAACCCCGTTCTATTTTTCGAGCACGTTCTTCTTTACAACCTCAAAGAAAATTTGCCAGAAACAGAATATTTAGTGCCGCTGGACAAAGCAGAAATTGTGCGATCGGGCAAAGATGTCACAATCGTGACATATTCGAGGATGCGGCACCACGTCATGCAAGCCGTGCCCGCACTCGTAAAAGAAGGTTACGATCCAGAAGTAATCGACCTAATTTCTCTCAAACCCCTGGACATGGAGACGATCGGCGCATCCATTCGCAAAACTCACAAAGTAATTATTGTAGAGGAGTGCATGAAAACAGGAGGCATCGGTGCCGAACTAATTGCTTCGATTAGCGATCGATTTTTTGACGAACTCGACGCACCGGTTTTGCGGCTGTCTTCACAAGATATTCCCACACCTTACAACGGCAATTTGGAAAGACTGACAATTGTCCAGCCCAACCAAATTGTCGAAGCCGTCCAAAAAATGGTAGCTTTGCGAGTATAAATAGTGATTAGTCAGTAGTCATTGGTTGACTGTTGACTGTTGACTGTTGACTGATGACTGATGACTGTTGACTAAAATCTGCCAACTGCCAACGGCCAACTGACCAATGACTAATAATTAAATATGCAAAAACAACGTTCAATATTAGCCCTAATTTTTGTTCTAATCATCGCCGCCATTACTGTAATAGTAACAATTCCGACGCGGCTGGGATTAGACTTGCAAGGAGGGTCGCAACTCACAATTCAAGTAAAAACTACCCCCACAATTCCCAAAATTGACCAGGGAATGTTAGAAGCAGTGCGGCGGATTGTCGAAAATCGCGTCAACGGTTTGGGAGTTTCCGAAGCATTAGTCCAAACAGTAGGAGAAGACCAAATTCTCGTGCAGTTGCCCGGAGTAAATGACCCGCAGCAAGCAGAACGAGTTTTGGGCGGCACGGCAAAACTAGAATTTCTGGAACAACTGCCCGGAACAGAAGCACAATTAGCCATTGAAAGGCAGTTGCAGCAGGAATTGCTGGTCAAACAAGAAGAATTGAAAATTAGCCCTAATGAGGCAGCAATTAAAGAAAATCAGGCTGCTTTGAAAAGAAGCAATGAGGCGATCGCCAAACTCTTCAAAAGCAGCGGACTCGGTGGCGAAAACCTCAAAGACGCTCAACCTCAACCCTTGGCCTCTGGGAACAACTGGAACGTTGCTCTCGTTTTCGATACCCCAGGAGGCGAACTATTCGCCCAACTAACGAAAAATTTAGCCGGCACCGGACGCAGTATCGGTATTTTCCTAGACGAAAGAATGATCAGTTCTCCAGTCGTCGGCGTTGAATTTGCCCAGGCAGGAATTACTGGTGGGAGTGCCGTAATTCAAGGCAACTTTACAACGCAAGAAGCCAACGATTTGGCAGTGCAATTGCGGGGCGGCGCTTTGCCAGTGCCTGTCGAAATTGTAGAAAACCGCACAATCGGCGCTAGCTTGGGTAAAGACAGCATTCAAAGCAGTATTAACGCAGGTATCGGCGGCTTAGTTTTAGTCTTGATTTTCATGGTGGCCTACTATCGACTCCCCGGCGTAATTGCCAATATTGCTCTGTTAATTTATGCTCTGTTAACTTGGGCAGCTTTCGTGCTTTTGGGGGTGACATTAACGCTGCCGGGAATTGCTGGTTTCGTGCTCAGCATCGGGATGGCCGTGGATGCTAACGTGCTGATTTTTGAGCGCACGCGGGAAGAATTGCGGGCGGGTAAATCGCTTTATCGATCGGTCGAATCGGGTTTTTACCGCGCTTTTTCCAGCATTTTAGATGGCAACGTCACAACGGTTATTGCTTGTGTTGCTTTGTTCTGGTTGGGCGCTGGTTTAGTTAAAGGGTTTGCTGTAACTCTGGGATTGGGCGTAGTAGTGAGTATGTTTTCTGCTATTACTTGCAGCCGCACTCTACTTTTGGTAGTGTTGAGCTTTCCGGCGCTGCGAAAACCTCAGTGGTTCTGTCCCAATTTGTCGAAAACTGCTAATAGTTAACTGTTGTTATTAGTTATTAGTTATTAGTTATGTGTTAGTTAGCTGCTACTAATAACCAATAACCAATAACTACTGACTTCTTCCTTCAATCCGTTACATCCGTTACACAATCCGTTGCCGAACTTCCCTCTTCCTTCAAATTATGAAATTCAGTGTTATCAAACAACGATCGCTCTGGTGGAGTATTTCCGCCGCTATAATCCTTGCAGGTATAGTGTCGATGGCGATTTCTTGGACTCGTCCCGACATCCGCGCACCGCTGCGCCCCAGTTTAGATTTTATCGGCGGCACTCGGCTGCAATTTGAACTCGACTGCACAAAACCGGAAAATTGTAAACCCATCGATATTGCTGCTGTCCGCGAAGTCCTGGACGCCCAAGGTTTGGCAGGTAGCAGCATTCAAGTTATCGGCCAAGAACAGCGAGGTTTGTCGCTGCGAACGAAAACTTTGGATGTCGAACAGCGGACTGAGTTGCAAACAGCCTTGAGCGAAAAGATAGGCGCTTTTGCTCCTCAATCTACTCAAATTGATACAGTTGGGCCTACCCTCGGTAAACAATTATTTACTTCGGGATTGTTGGCTTTATTTCTTTCCTTTGCTGGAATTACGGTTTATCTAACGTTCCGGTTTCAGTTGGATTACGCCTTTTTTGCTTTCGTTGCTCTGTTCCATGACGTGTTGGTTACTCTTGGTGTTTTCTCGTTTTTGGGTTTAGTTCAAGGAGTGGAAGTTGACAGTTTATTTGTGGTCGCGCTCTTGACAATCATCGGTTTTTCTGTTAACGATACAGTGGTAATTTACGATCGCGTGCGAGAAATAATCAAGCTAAATCCGGGACAGTCGATCGATCAAATTGTCGATGATGCTGTTATGCAGACCATGGGAAGGTCAATTAACACGACTTTTGCTACTCTCCTGACACTGTTTTCCATCTTTTTGTTTGGTGGCGAAACCCTCAAATACTTTGCTTTAGCATTGATTGTCGGCTTTATTGCGGGTGCGTATTCGAGTATTTTCATTGCCAGTACCCTGCTAGCTTGGTGGCGCAGTCGCACGGCCCACTCTATCCCCGTCCCCGCAGAAGGAATCAACCAGTCAGAGGAAGTTTAATTGTCAGGACTCATCAGTCATTAGTTATTAAGCTGCTGACTGCTGGTAACGGTTAACTCAGGACTAAGGCAAAAAAATGGTTTGACACGCCACTTATAGCGGTAAGCTGCGCGCTGGGTACCCTAAATACTAATGACTAATAACTAATGACTAATGACTAATGAAAGCGACGCAAATTTTCAAATGGAAGTCCAAAGGCTTCACAAACTAACAGTTTATGGCCGATGGTTAACTGTGATATTACTGTGGATTAGCGTCGGTTCTTTGAGCATTTGGGGTTTGCGCCGCGAAATCGCTTTGTGGTTAGAACACTTCACTTGGGCGGCGGTGCGCTACGGTTTATCTTTTAATCGCTGGCCAACTCTCGGTTTGGGTTTGTGCTTGGGAATGACTTTAGCGGTGCTAACTTGGCAAAGTCGCAATATGGTGCGAGGATTGCCCCTGCGGGAAAAACAGGGTTTGGAACAACAAGTGCGGCGCATTCGCCAGCGGGGGCCGAGTCATCCTTTGTGGAAGTGGGTTTGCAAAGGTTCGCGGTAGCCGACGGGCTTTATTCTTTAGTCTCAAGCCAGAGGAACGAAAGTTTGACTCTTAAGCGGTTTCAACGGCCGAGTCCCTAACTTTTATTGCTTCTTCCTTCTTCCTTCTTCCTTCTTCCTTCTTCCTTCTTCCGACGGACATCGGACTGACATCCGTTACATCCGTTACATCCGTTACACAATCCGTTGCCGAACTTCCTTCTTCCTTCTTCCTTCTGTTGTATCACGCAAAGCGAGGCAAAATATGTGCTACGGAAGACTGTTGAAGCGGAATTTCGATCGCAAATTCTGCTCCTTTTCCCAGTTCCGAAAAGCACTTCAATGCGCCGCCGTGTTGGTTGACAACAATTTCATAGCTAATTGACAGTCCCAAACCCGTTCCTTGGCCGACCGGCTTAGTAGTAAAGAAAGGGTCAAACAACCGCTTCCGAACCTCTTCTGTCATCCCCGGGCCGTTGTCAGAAATTTTAATTATTACCTTTTTTTTCTCAATTAATTCGGTGCGAATCCGAATCGCAGGAATCAGGCTGGTAGAGTTAGAAAGTGATGATTGAGTCGTTGTACAAGACTGCTTTTGGTCGCCTAAGTGCGACTTTTTAGGGGGGGTTTTATCGACATTTTCGTATTTATTAGACTCAACCAGAGCGTAAATTGCATTAAGTAAAATATTCATAAATACCTGATTGAGCTGTCCGGGATAGCACTGCACCAGCGGCAAGTCGCTGTATTCTTTGTGAATTTCTATCGCCTCCTGCCCCGGTTTCCCTTTAAGCTGGCTTTGCAAAAGCATAATCGTGCTGTTGATACCTTCGTGAATGTTGACCTGCTTCATTTGAGCTTCGTCTAACCTGCAAAAATTCCGCAGCGACAAAACGATGTCCCGCACTCTTTCTGCACCTTGCTGCATAGAATTTAAGACTTTCGGCAAGTCTTCTAGCAAATAATCGAGTTCGATTTTTTCTGCTTCCGCTTCAATTGCTGCGATGGGTTCGGGACAGTGCTGTCGGTAGATGTCGAGCATCCGCATTAAACCTTGCGTGTACTCTTTAGCGTGGTGCAAATTGCTATAAATAAAGCCGATCGGATTGTTAATTTCGTGAGCTACTCCGGCTACTAACTGCCCCAAAGAAGACATTTTCTCTGTTTGAATTAGTTGAGTTTGAGTGCGCTGAAGTTCTAACAAGGCAAGTTCGAGCTGTTGGGCTTGATGTCTCAATTGCGCTTGCGATTCTCGCATCGCCACGGTTGATAACTCGTGAATTTGCAACTGAGAAAGCAGCAGTTGGTGTACGTCTAAAAGTTTGTAAGTTTCCGGTTCTACTTGTACTACAATTGGTTCGTGGATGAGTTCGGGCGATCGCTCCAAAGACTGCCGCACTGCCGTCATAATTGAGGTTTCGCGATCGAGAACCAACATATCAGTTTTAGTAAAGCGGTAGAGTATGAACAAAGGCTGTTGAGAAAATAACTCCAAGCTGTAGGGGCGGCTCATGTGTTCAAAATAACGCCGCCGCGAAATCATCCCTATAAACTTTCCTCGCTGAGTGATGATGATGCCCGGAACTAAAGGGTTTGCTTGAAAAATTTTAGCAACTTCGGCCCCCGGACACTCAGATTCTAGGAGAAAGTCGTACAGGGTTAATTCCTGTAGAGTCGATCGCAAACCAAGCGGCGATTTTAGGGGACTCAACCCGTCAGTTTCATACACTGCTCCCTCCTTTGGTAATTGGCAGTTGCGGTTGGCTGCTGGAGTCTTGCCTACTATTTAGACGGCGTTTTTAACTCTTTTTATAGCTTAGTTATCACCTTCCCTCTGCTCCCTGGAATTTAGTTAATTCAGCAGGATTTTTTTTCCTTAAATCATGCTGGTGTCCCCCGAAACGATATTGCAGGTTAGATTGATTTAACAGCCAATACCACTTTGAAACCTGACTATGTATTGAATTTTATATATCCAAGATTTTACTAATCCGAATATAAAAGTCATAACTATTTTTAATGTTTGATGACATTAATTTGGTTCAGATGGATAGACATCTGCGACCTGTGGTAGTACATTTCGTATTACCCCTTGCGTAAAATTATATTACAATAAGACAACAATAGCGACAAATCGGCAGCCGATCGCCCGATTTTAAAATTCAGGCAAAACAGGTTTCTGGAAATTGCCAATGAATCTCAATTGTCAGTTTTTTTGCACAAATGCCGATCGCACTCAACCCGAGGATTGTCATGTAGGGAGTCTTCCAGCCAGGGACAGCCGATAGCGAGCAATTTGTCAAGTTCGGCAGCTTATACTTTAGCCGCATCGACACTCCAAAGCTTCACCGACGAAATTTTTCCCGGCAGATGCTAAAATTGTGCGATCGCAACTAAAACTCACATTCCACACATCCGCTTAATGTGCCTTAAAAGTTTCCACAAAAGTACGGTCGGGCCACGAACTTGAGATTCAAACTCGGTCGCTGGCAAATCCGACACGGAGAATCAAGAGGAAGCAGAAAGAAATAATTCTATTTTACCCGACTTTTCCCCAACTTCAACTTCAATTTGAGGAAGTTGGTTTGGTTACGATAATATTTCGATCATTATTATTTCTCCTCCCCCTTGATTTTAGGCAATTCTCATTAGAAACTCTAAGATGTTGATTTGAGGAACCTCGCGGGGTGGGGTTTGGTTGGGCGATCGCACTGGGCTAAATTGAAATGACATTTGAGGAAAGTAAGCGACGGTTTCCATGTGCGGTTTCCCAAAGTAGAGGTGGTAACTATATACACGGCGGGACGATCGTACTTTCAGTACAATGTCACTATTTCAACCGGTACACCTGTTGAGTCTGAGTCTCGGAGAGTGTGAAAGTCCCTTTAATCATTGGGCTGTCTGGATCAGAGGTTTTTGAAGAGTGGGGCGGTGCGAGGCCCAGAAGCAGACTGTTAACCAAGCGGCACTAGGGAAGTCGGCAGCTAGGGCCTACCGAGGAAGGATTTTAGGCGATCGCCGTTAAATATCAAGAGAAAAAAGCACGATAGCACCAACAGCAATATCACCCAAAAGAATGATTGATCGACAAAAAGTTGCGTGTTATAATTCTAAATAATTCTATACAAAAATACTTTTACCTAAAAGGAGAACAAAAAATGGACACCCCTACAGAGCGCCTACAAGAACCGGTCGGGACAAGAGAACTCGAATCAATACCTGTATCTGAAAAAGTTTCTTCCCAAAAAGTTAGTGAGGTTAATTTTGAAACGACTCCTTTAGAAACCCCAGCTTATACTCAGCAAAAAGTTAGCGTCGAGGAGGTGAAAATTAACGGCGACGATTTGGTTGCTAAAGTTAAAGAACTGATTCACGAAGGAAATATCCGCCGCATCATTATCAAAAATGAAGAGGGACGGATTTTGGTAGAAGTTCCTCTGACGGTGGGAGTAGTCGGTGGAGTGATCGGTGCGGCCTTGTTTCCAGTCATTGCAGCAGTAGGAGCGATAGGTGCATTAGTCGCTCACATGACTATCATCATTGAAAGAACCGAGTAAAAAAACTCAGTTGTTAGTAATAGCGGATGTCCGGTTAATTTCCCGCAATCAACCTTGTTGGTAGTGAGTAAGACCCTCCTCTCTTTATGGATGAGAGAAAAATGACCTTTATTACTACTAAAATAATTGTGGTTATCTAACCGGACTTAAACAAACTTCTAGCACAAACTGGCTTGATAAATAGATGGCTAGTAACTGTTACTACTCCCTTCTCTTTTTTCCCGATTTCTAGGCTCTATTGCCCTCCCACTCTGGCAGTAAAGTTGCCACTTGTAACGGTTCAATGAATCATCTAAGATGAGGTAAAATCCCTGGCTGATCGTGGTTTGATGACACTGGTTCATTACCTTCAAGTGACGTTGATTCATTTCACTGAATGACCAAGGCGCTGCGCTTAAAAAATGGTGTAATTTGTGGTAAGTTACTCGCACGGCGTGTGCCACCATCGGCGAGAGGTGGTTTGGCTCACTTTCTCCCAATAATTCGCCTAAATAGTTCCTAAACTCCCGTTTTTGGGCTTGATGACGAAAGATCTCGTCAAATCTTGGACACCATTTATAAAAGCAGGGGGGCATTGCGGCAGGGGTTGTCTCCTTCATTGCTCATCTTTTAAGTTTATATGCTTGCAGAGCAAGTATATAAACTCATTTAGCCTGTATTTTTTGTTTAAGTCCGGCTAATCCTATTCCCTTGGAGGACTCAGACAATCACTCGGAGGGTAGAGCCTGGTTAATGCGTTCGTTAGTTAGATTCGATACAGATTAAGGAAAAGCCAAAAGTTCTCTAAACTCCCTAAGCATTAAGGTGTTAAGCATTTAAACCGGGTATGACTAAAACCCCCAAGGTTTACACATGAATATTGACTGAATCTTGGCTGAATCTTGACTGAATCTTGACTGAATCTTGAGTGAATCTTGACAGTGAATCGAAGTAAGTGATTTAAATGCTGAACAGCTTAGCTCAAGTTTTCAAACCAGAGCATCTCCTACAGACAAATATTTTTTGAATAGTTGTGGCGAAGATAATTATGAAACCTAACGAAGAAAATAGCTCTAGCCGTGAAATTCATCAAGAAGTTCACACAGATGCAACTAACGGTCACGTCAGTACAACGCGAACTACTAAAAGTGTTCCGAGTACAACGGGGAAGGCTTCTAAAGAAGCAGCTCATCACCAAGGTTTTGTACAGGGTGAAATGGCGGAAAACCACCGCCAACTTGGAGTCCAAGAAGTCCGCGATAATGAGAATGCTGGTCGCGGGTTACTGTTAGGGATTCTTCTTGCTTCTTTGGCAGGCTTAGTTCTGGGCAGTGTATATTACTTCAATCGGGGTGAGGAGGCTCCTACTCCTACTGCTGCTCCTGTGATTGTTGTACCGAAAGCGAATCAACCTTCAGCAACACCTGCTCCGACTCGGACTATAGAGAGAGAAAAAACGATCATTCAAAAGATTGTTCCGGTTCCGGTTCAACCATCTCCTGTTCAAAAGGCTGCCCCTGCTCCTCAACCAAGTCCAGCTCAAAAGGCAACTCCGGCTCCTCAACCAAGTCCGGCTCCCAATATCAATATTACAATTCCAAATTCACAGCAGCAAGATGCACCTGCTCAGCAAGCAGCACCGTCTCCATCTTCGCCGTCAAATAATACCAATACTACGGTTCCGACTCCGCAGGATGAGCCAGCTTCCACTGCGCCAACTCCAGCACCTGAGAGTTCAGCTACTCCATCTCCCACTCTAGATGAGGGCGCTCCTGGAGCAGGTACCAGCGGCGAAACCAATACGGAAAGCCAGAGCGATTCTAATCCTACGGGTACGGGTGTACCTGAGAGCAACTCCGGCGCAGAGGGTGCGACTGGTTCACCGCAATAGAAGTTGGATGTCGAATTAGCCCGCCAGGGGTTCAAACCCCAGGCTCATAGCTAAAGTCCTTTAAAGAGGACTTTTTTTATGGTTTCAACTGAGATCTTGCACCATTGTCAATAAGCCTGCTATGGGCGGGATCTCCTGCCCACCCCACAAGAAAACTCATTCTTCGTCGAACAGGCCCGAAAGCCTGTTAAGCGAGAATGGTGCAACATCTCAGACTAACCGGACATTGTGGCTGAACTCAAGAAACCTAGTTTCTGCAATGGAAAACGTTTTAAGATTGTGCCAACCTATCTTAAGAAACAGTTTGGTGAACTAATTTAACTTTCCCTAAAGCCGTCTTCCTGCTCTCAAAGAGTTTCATCACGCCGGAGGAGATGGTCTCGATGACATCGGGAGCGCAGTAAGAGAGAAACTCTTCCGAGGAAGTAGGATCTGCAAAAAACTCTTGAGCTTTCTTCAACAAGTTTTCAGTTTCAGCAAAGCCGATAGATTTGATAATAAACGTAGAAACCGGGGAGTTTTTAATATCATAGCGCGATTCTTGATTGCGTCCTATTTCTAGCAGGTATAACACTTCTCTTTGCAACTGAGTCTCTAAGGGGTAGGCGCTCTGTCTGTTGGGCAAGTAATCCTCCAAAACCGAGGTTTTAAATCCTGGTGTCCGCAATTCTCCCATCATCGTTGAAAGCGGAATATCGCGCCCCAAACGGTAGGAAAGAGCTTCTAAAATGGCGATGGTAATTAGCTTGACACCAAAATAAAGTTTAGCAACTTCGATATTTTTGCGAGTTCGGGCAATCAGGTTAGCGTAGGTTTCATCGTCCGGCTCTTGCATAAACTGCTGGAAAACCAGTTCGGGTTTGAGGAACTTCAAAAATCCTTCCATTTTTTGCAGAGACTTGCGATATCCGGCAACAGTATAGGAATTAACATTGGTCAATTCGTGGTTGGTTTCTGGCATCAAGTTCCAGGTATTGTCTAAGAAATTAGAGGAATTTGGAGAGGCAAAATTCTCGACATCTCTATTTGCTAACCTGACAGCACGCTTGACAATTTCTACGGTTTGGGCATCGCTCCATCCCAAGTTAAAATCGCGGTTCGCACTTACCAAACGCTGGTGCAAAAGTTCGATCGCGCTCAAACCACTGGGCGAAAGCGGACGAAAAGGAATAGTAGCTTCGATGCAAGCGGCGATTTCGGCGATCGTACTAGCTGGCAAAAAAGGCTCCAAACATTTGGCAGCAATAACGGCACTCAAAAATTCGTTTTCACCCGCAAACCGAGAGAGAGCCTTGCCGGGAATAAACCCAAAGACTGAGGCCACTAGGTGATACATGGCATCGTCGGGCAGTTCGGTTTCATCTCTAATAACTAACTGGGATCGCACCTCTTTGACAAAAGGACAAAGGGCGCTGCTAATATTGAAACTAACCCCCTGATCGACTTGCACGTACACGAGGTCGTGAAACAGCGCAGCCAGCACCTCGATCGGATCGACTGACCCCCCGACCTCAAAAATGTGTTCCGACGTGTGAAAGGAGCGCCAAGGCCCTCTCATCGCTTGAATGATTAGCTCAGCTATCTGCTCCAGCTTTGAAATGTCTACTCGACCTCCCAATTGCTCGATCGAGCTTACCAAGCAATCCAAGCACCGTTTTTGTTCTGCTAAAAGCTCCATTTACACACCTCCAGTGCATTCCCTGATTGTCTTCCGCTTGATTGCATGGTATCAAAACGCGCTGCGATCGTGCCATGATTCGTCACTCAAAAATTTCAAATTTTAGGGTGAAACAGGGAGAGGGGGCGAGGGAAAGAGGAATAGCGAGGAATAGCGAGGAATAGCGAGGAATAGCGAGGAATAGCGAGGGAGAGGGGGAGGGGGAACTTAAATATTAAAAATTCTGCCGTTGTGGAGATTAGGGCAACTTGGGCGATCGGTATCATAAATTACAGTAAAAATGACAAAAAGTGGGTAACAACTTGATGAATTTTTGATTAAATTATGAGGGGTTTTTGACAAAAGCTGTGGGTGGGTGGCATTGATACCAGCTTCAACCTGCGGTGGTATAAATACAGCGTCCAGCCTCAGAATAAGATTCGTAGACCTGCTGATAAACCGGGTGCATCTCACTTTTGCAAATATATGAAAAAAGCGCCAAAATGAAAAAGCTAGTAAAACTGTGAAAAAAGATGA
>NZ_JAUBRM010000089.1:0-23648 GCF_036701905.1 Microcoleus sp. MON2_D5 | reverse complement strand
TCTACACAGTCTCTTATGCTTATTTTGTTAACTTTGTCAAGTTCATATTATACCAAATTAGATGAGCTTACCCTGATCCAATCCATCCAACAAAATCATCGCCCTACCGTCTTCCAGCCAATACTCAAAAAAGCCTTCTGGCAGCGGTTTCACGGACATAGTTTTCTCGGCAAACTGGCGGGCATAGTCGAGGAGATTGATATCTGAAAGCCTAGCAAAATCGCGAATCTTAATCAAAATCGGCAAGCAATCTATCCCAGAATCCCAGCCGAGTTTTTCTGGATAATTCTGAGCCAACATCACCGCAAAAAAGCTCAGTAAAGTTGTTTTTCCAGAACCAGGAGCGCCCAGAAACACAAATTTATTTGATGAATTTTGAGTCAATAATTGTGATGCTAAAAACTTTCTACCAGAGCGAGTTTCTCTGTGCATCTGTTGCTGCAGGTTTTTGCCTTCTACCAATTCTTCTTGGATCAAGCGATAAATATCTACCTTTTCTTCTTCCCAAACATCTGGCATTACAAAAATCTGAGCCAATTTTTCGGATTTTTCGATTTCCTGATTTTCGACTGCAAGGCCAGCAAACTTAACATCATCAAACCAGTTAGCCAGTTGCTTCAAATCGTCTGCTTTGGCAACTTGAAACCTTAAATAACCCGTTGTTTTATGGAAATAGGTTTCAGCAAAAACCTCCAACCAATCATGCAGTCTGGCGGGATCGAATCTGCCTTGAATTTTCTTATGTTCTGGGACGGTCGCATTAAAAGCTGCAACTAAAAACTCAACTTGAGGCTTTTCTTGGTCGTTGAAAGGTTTCAGGAGTTCTGGAAGTGCTTTACCCATCAATAAACTTTTAAGAAAATCTTCGAATACACCCTGTTCGCAAGCAGAGAATAATTTATTTTTATCGGCAGCTTTGATGCCACAAATACAAGCTTTTTCAAAATCGCTAGGGTTCAATTTTTTCATAGCTTCTTTGAATCCTATTTCTGCCAGTTTAGCCATTGCTGGTGCTAGCTTTCCTAATAGTCCGATTTCAAATGTCATGGTAAATTTAATAAATATTTGTGTTTAATATAGTTTACACTGGTATTATTATCAATGTCAGTGATATTTAAAATTTTATTGTGTGGTGGGCATCTGAACGCTCTAAGAGCTCCTTGGCTACGCTCAGGATGACAGAATTCCCTGACAGTGCGTAAGTCCTAAATGTTGTTGCTGCAATAATTTCAGTAACAGGCAAGATGCCTGTTCCACAACAGATTAATGTTTTTATGGCCTAAGTTTCAGCAACAGGCAAGATGCCTGTTCCACAAGAGATTAATGTTTTTGTGGGGTGGGCATCTTGCCCGCCCCGATCGCCATTATTGAAAATGCTGTCACATCTCAGGTCAGATTAACCCTAGTTTTAAACAGGCCTGGGCACTTCGTAAGTCAAAAAGTCATAGGCCATTTTCGTATTCGGAAAAATAGCCTGCGCTTCCTTGAGCAAATCATCCAGGACGATCGCATTTCCGGGAGCGTAACGTGGGCTAAAATGCGTCATAATTAGCTGTTTCGCCCCAGCGATCGAAGCCACTTGAGCCGCCATTGTCGAAGTTGAATGCAGGCGATCGAAAGCCATTTGAGCATCTTGATGAGCAAAAGTCGCTTCATGCACCAACAAATCAGCATCCTTCGCCAATTCCACCGCGCCGTCACAAAAAACCGTGTCCGTACAATACACAAACTTGCGCCCGATTTGATCCGGGCCGCAAAAATCAGTACCTTTAAACTGTCGCCCGTCCTCTAACTTTACCGTCTTTCCTTGTTTTAATTGACCGTAAAGCGGCCCGGAAGGAATACCCACAGCCTTAGCTTTTTCTACATCAAAATGTCCCGGACGGTCTTTCTCAGTTACTCGATAACCAAAAGCAGTAACTCGGTGCTTCAAAGGGCCGCAGCTAACAATATATTCGTCATCTTCATAGATGACTCCCTCGTGAATTTTGTGTACCTTAACTGGGTAAGAAAAATGAGTTTGAGAATAGCGAACGCCAGCTTGCAAATATTCTTCAAGTCCCGGAGGCCCGTAAAGATCGATGCGCTTGACATTCCCCGCCAAACCGCAGCTAGCTAGCAAACCCATTAAGCCGAAAATGTGGTCGCCGTGCAGGTGAGTGATGAAAATGCGGCTCAGTTGGCTGACTTTTAGGTCGCTGCGGAGAAACTGGTGCTGAGTTCCTTCGCCACAGTCAAACAGCCAGAGTTCCGCTCGCTGGGGCAACCGGAGAGCGATGCTGGAAACGTTGCGCGATCGCGTGGGGACGCCGGAGCTAGTTCCGAGAAATGTAATCTGCAAGAGTCAAATCACCTCAATTAAGTCTTAAAAAATATGTTACATATATCCAGAGTGCGGCAAATCCGACATACAGGAAATAGTCGCAGCCAGGAACCGGGATAAATCGCTGTTCCTGCGAACATCTAGTTGCTAAAATCATTTTCGAGCAGCGCACAGAGTGCCAAACCCAATTCTAACGTTTTCTTTCTTTCGTTCCTCTTCCTTTTTCCCGAACCGCAGCTTCCCCTTAAAACTTGTCAAACTCATACAGCATAAAAGGAAAATTTTCAAATGCAGTCAGGAGTATTTTTTGCTTCCGTTCTTTCGACATTAAAAAAACGCTACTTTTGGATTTCGCTGTTGTTTTGGCTGGTAATGGTAGCCCCAGCCCAGGCCGCGCTGATCTTGCGAGTAGCGGTACAAGACGGGGCAAGTCAGATAAAAGTCGGCAGTTCTACTAAGGCTGCAATCCGCGACGGTAGCGGGCGCAACTTGGGCGAACTGTCGGCAAACAGTTCTCAGTCGGCTCAATTGCGATCGGGAACAGTGGCGATCGGTCGCTGGGCCGCCAACCAAGTTTGGATCGAGCCGACGGGGAACGGTTATGTCTGGATTGGCGATCGTTGGTATCGGGGACGCACGCTTCTAGTTCCCGAAAAAGGAGGCTTGACGGCCGTCAACTACGTCGATATCGAACAATATCTCTACAGCGTTCTCGGCGCCGAGATGAGTGGCAATTGGCCTCAAGAGGCTTTGAAAGCCCAAGCAGTCGCCGCCCGTTCTTACGCTATCCACCAGCGCCTCAAAAGCGAAACCGACCTTTACGACGTGGACAGCACTCAGTCTTCGCAGGTTTACAAAGGACTGCAAACAGAATCTTCTGGCACTTATTCCGCAGTCGATGCAACCGCTGGTCAAGTTCTGGCCTACAACGGTCAGATAATTTTAGCCGCTTTCCACTCTGCGTCTGGGGGACATACTGAAAATGTCGAGGATGTTTGGACGGAACCCTTGCCTTACCTGCGTGCTGTTCCTGATTTCGACCAAGGGGCGCCGGTTTACCAATGGAAAGAAAATTTTTCTCGGGCTCAAATCAGCAGTAAGATTTCTGGCGTGGGCAATGTGATCTCGATGAAGCCAGAACGCACTACCGCTCACGGCAGCGTTTTGAGGATGAAAGTAGTTGGAGATGGCGGTTCTAGGGTCATGACTGGCGCAGATTTACGCCGGGTTTTAAATTTGAGGAGTACGCGGTTTACCGTGATTCCTCAGTATGGGGGCGGTGGGAACCCAAGGAACAGCGGCCAAGCTCCTACCGGTTTTCAAGTTGCTGGCAAAGGTTTCGGCCATGCTGTAGGAATGAGTCAGTGGGGTGCCTACAATTTGGCCAGACAGGGATACGGCTACCAGCAGATTTTGTTGCACTATTACCGGGGTACTACTTTGGCTAGAATTGCAGTCCAGTAACTGCTGGGAATGGGCAAGGAAGAAGGAAGAAGGAAAAATAAAAAGGAGGAAAGAATAAGGGAAAAACAGCTATTTCTGTATCCGTCACTTCCGTGTCCTGAATACAACGAATTAATTGGGAACTTGTACCGCCCTTCGACTACGCTCAGGAAGCGCGTAGTCGAAGACCAAGAACTGCGTAGCCGAAGTATTGGGAATTGGGAATGACTAATGACTGAGGACTAACTACATGACTAACTACATTAAGGATTGCTATGCAAAAGTGGGAGTATTTATTTGTGGATGCGAATATGTATCCTTTTGGAAACAAGCTGATTAGTTTATATGTAAACGGTGAAGAACAGCGAGATTGGAAACAAGGCTCGCTGCATCTATTTGTCAATCATTTGGGGGAGGAGGGATGGGAACTCGTGGCTCTCGATCACGACTCGAAGTATGACCAAAATTGTTTGATTTTTAAACGCCCTAAGGTTATTTAAAAAAAACTCGAACTACAAAAAAATATGGCATCAATAAGGATTGACATTTTCCACAATTCTTAGCAACGAGCTAAAAGCCTGTTCCCCAACAAAGATGTTTTATTGCCGAACACGCATCCTGCCTATTCTTGAAAATGGTGCAAGATTTTAGTTTAACCTAACTTAACAACAAACAAGGGTTTTTTTTCATTAGTATTACAAGTTGTCCGAGCGATCGATCCTCCGCTGCCATTCGGCATCTATTTTTGCTGACTGTTCTAGTTCTTGTTGGGTTAATTCCGTTTCTGTTGTATAAGCTAAGTCTTCTCCAGTCAGAAAGTTTTCTGCTGCAAATTCCCGAGCGTAGGTGAGTTTTTTGAGCAAGGTGCTATCAGGTTCGTTTAATAACATTGCTCGCTGCTGACGCTCTTGATTGCGGGCTTCTATCCGGCTATTTTTCCACTGAATCCAGAAGTAGCGAATTAAAGGAATTGCAAGAAATCCGACGCCGTAAATCAGGATCATGGGATAAACAGCGCTGACGAAACCGATAAATCCACCTGCGATTAAATTATTAGTTAATAGATTCCCCAAAACTAACGCACCGACAAGATTGACGGCTCCTAACCCTGCTGCAAGCATGATTTGGCCGGAGCTGGCGTTGCTAAAACGCCACAGCATTTCTCGCAAATAAGCTGCTACTGGTTGAGGATTTTTCTGGACGGCTGTGGTTTGCAATTGCGGAAAATGGTAAATTATTTGCCCTTCGGGGCTGACTTCGGGGCGGCCGTCAAAACGGGCTAGAGCCGGTAACATATATTCTTCGTATTCTCGGGCGTATCCCTGTCCGAGATTGTCTAGATATGGGGCAATTTGTTCGGCGACGACGGCGCCTCGGTTGTTGCCAATTGCAGTCGCAATATCGATCCACTTGCGCTCTTCTAGATTGTAATTGGGATTCCCGTCTCCAAATAGAAAGGAGAAAACTGCTTCTAGAAAACTCATCTGGGGTTTTTGGCCAGTTAAGCGCGATCGCTGCTGGTGGTATCGTTGGTCGTGGTTCCAGTAAAATATCCCGCTTAAGTCGTTCCAGAAGTAGGGAAAAAACGAAAAGCCGCCGCCGCTGTCGCCCCCGCCGCCACCGTCTCCTCCTCCCCCGTTATTGCTGTCGCTGCTGGAGAGTAAACTGGAGATTAAAATAGTGATAGCAACAAAAATTAAGAGGATGGAAGCTACCAGCACTATGCCAAAAGATATCCGGATTAGATAAAATAAAATGCGCCAGATTTTTTGCCACCATTCCTGCAACTGCAAGCGCAAGAATTTGTTTCGCAAAATATCTCGAAAGTTCTTGGGAAATAGGTAGGCAATGTCGCCGGATTCTGCTACTTGCAGGTTGCCGCCTGCTTCGGAGGCGAGGGTTAACAGTTCTCGCTGGGCAAAATTGATATCTAATCCAGCTTTTGCCGCCACGTCTCCAACCGTAACGCGGTAGCCAAGTTGTTCGACGGCTTGCATAATGGTGGGATTCGGAGCCATAGGTTTCTCTCTGTGAAAATTACCCGGTTATTTTTATTATATATTGCGGGAATTCGAGCTGGTTTTGGCGATCGGGTTTCTGATTTTTTTTGATGCTGCCCTTGACTTTGGGGCAAAATATTGCTAGTGTTTTGCCGAATAACTTTTAAGTATGGGCTGAACTCGGATAGCTTAATAAAACTTTGTGATGGAATTTATCCTCGGCAGGCTATTTGCTTGTTTGCTCTGAGGGTTGACGAGGGGGATTATGGCTACAGTTAGTAGGGTGTGCGCGATCGCCCATTGGCGTTAGCGAATCGATCCGAAGGCAAGCCATCTAAGAGGATCGCCCCTGCACCCTACTGCAAAAATTTTCCTTTCTGCACGGGTTTTTGTAAGTTTTGTTTAGAGTGCGAGAGAGAGGTTAAAGAAATCTGGTTTTTTTGCAAGTCTTGCAAGACTTATATAAAATAGATAGAGCTTGCGCGGGTGTTAAACCCAAGGGCGTGTTTTAAGCTTCGCACTTGCGATCGACTAGACTTTTTAGCGCCCTCAACACAACTGCCAACTAAAACAGTGGCGCAATTATTAATAGGAAAACTTTACAGGCTAATTTTTCGGATTAGCCACTAACCAAAGAATCGCATATGCCAAGAACTCAACGCAACGATAACTTTATTGACAAAAGCTTCACGGTGATGGCTGATATCATCCTGAAGATTATGCCGGCGAAAAAGCAGGCGAAGGAAGCTTTTGCTTATTACCGGGATGGTATGTCAGCTCAAGCAGATGGCGAATATGCTGAAGCGCTGGAAAATTATCATGAAGCGCTGAAGCTGGAGGAAGATCCTTACGATCGCAGTTATGTCTTGTACAATATCGCGCTGATCCATACTAGCAACGGCGAACACGATAAAGGTTTGGAATATTACAGCGAAGCTCTGGAGCTCAATCCGAGAATGCCACAAGCGCTGAATAATATTGCTGTGATTTACCACTATCAAGGGGAAAAACAAAAGGAAGCTGGCAATCTAGAAGCGGCGGAAGGGCTGTTTGATAAAGCGGCAGATTATTGGAAGGAGGCTATTCGCTTGGCCCCCAACAATTACATTGAGGTGCAAAATTGGCTGAAGACAACAGGTCGATCGCAAATTGATGTGTATTTTTAACCTCAGTTGTTAGCTACAAAAAGCCTGATTGGGTAAACAAAAAGTTGTGGGTTTTAAGTGTTGAGTGGTGAATTGAAAACTCTTTCACTTAAAACTTACAGATCACCAGTCAAAACTACTCACTAATTCCCAATTACAGATTTTTATGATTGACAGAGAAGAAGTTCGCAAAGTAGCGAATTTAGCGAGATTGGAATTAACGCCGGAAGAAGAAGAGCAGTTTACTGGTCAACTTAACGGTATTTTGGATTATTTTGAGCAGTTGAGCGAACTGGATACGAGTAAGGTACAGCCGACAACGCGGGCGATCGATGTTAGTAATGTGATGCGATCGGACGATTTGCAACCTTTTCCTAAGCGAGAAAGTATTTTGGAGGGAGCCCCCGATCGCGATGGGGAGTTTTTTAAAGTGCCTAAGATTATGTAGGGTTCCCGCTAGGCACCTAACTGAGGAACATTTCTTGAGGGGCGGGCTAGCCATGCCTACCCCAAAAGCCGATTAAATTAACTGTGGAACAGGTAATAAGTAAGCCCGGTATAAGCCACCCTACAAGCGGATTAAACTGATAGAAACCCAACACAATATCGCTCATAGCGATGATCTGTAAAGTTCCTTTTTGGGGTGACCAATAGTCATGTACGTATTAATTGGTGGAGCAGGAATGATGGGGCTGGGTTTGGCCCAGCAGTTATTAAAACTCGGTCATACGGTGGCAATCATCGATGCCGACCCGCTTGCTTGTCGCTTTGCTCGTGAAAAAATCGGAGTAATGGCATTTGAAGGCAGTGCGGTGAGTACAACGGTTCTTCTGGAAGCAGGAATTAAACAAGCAAACGCCGTCGTTGCTGCACTCAGGGACGATGCACTGAATTTAGCGCTGATCACCCTATCCAGAAGCTATGGCATTTCCCATATTGTGGTGCGAATGCGCGATCGCGAATTCATGGAAGCCTATCGACTTGCCGGAGCCAGTCACATCATCAGCACGATTGATTTGGCAGTCGCAACAATGGCAAATGCGATTGAATACCCTCAAATCGAATCGATGATGCACTTTGAACAAGGACAAGTTGAGGTGCTAAAGCTGCCAGTTCCAGGCGATTGCAATGTGGCAGGTCGCACCGTTGCTCAAATTGCTCAAGATCCTCGTTTTCCAAAAGGTTCGCTGATTATTGGTTATCAATGCCATGCCTGCGCCAATCTGGAGATTCCCAACGGCAATACTGTTCTAGAAGCAGGTTCTACGATCTTGGTCGTCACCCGTCCAGAGCTAGTTCACCAGATGATTGATTATCTCGGCATTCGCGCTAGTCATCTGCCAACGTTAGAAGTTTCTCATCCAAATCTTTGATGTAAGGCTCAACCAGATCCTCTGGAACAATTCGCTTGCGGAGGGCATCGCTAACTGCTCCTTTTTCTGCTAGGAGCAATCGCCGTCGAATCGTATCTAGCCCGCTGCGATCGCCCTGTACTTGCCCTGCCCGATGTTTATTGTAGAGATCGCGCAGCACTCGCTCAGAGTGTGCTACTCGTGCTTGATATGATGCCCATAACTCTTCGTAAACTGCCTTCGGCAACACGCCAGATTTCAGCAAACTATCTAGCTCATCTTGAGCCGCTTTGGAAGCGATCAACTGAATCTGTAACTGCCCAGCTTCCTGCATGACATCAGAAACACGGCTAATTTTTAGTCGTTTTACCATCCACGGTAAACTTAATCCCTGTCCGACCAAGGAGAATAAAACTGCACCGAAAACCAGGGCAATGATGTTATCCCGTCCTGGTAGGGTCAAGGGAATCGTAACAGCTAAGGCCATTGATAGAGACCCTTTAATATTTCCTAAAACCAAAACGTGCTGCCAGCGTAGCGGAATGGGACGATCGAACCAACGCAGCGCCGCTAATAACAAATAGACCGAGAGAATCCGTCCCAGTTGATAGGCCAGAATGACGAATACAATGGATGGCAAAATTCTCCACAGCGTCAGCGGGTTAATTTCAATTCCAATCAGCAGGAAAATAAACGTATTGACGCCAAAACCAGCGTATTCCCAGAAACTCAGTAAGGTAATCCGATCCGAGGCAGACGAACTGCGAGGCAGCCCAAGGTTGCCAAAAACAAGTCCGGCGATGACCACCGCCACCGCGCCCGATACGCCTAAAAATTGTCCGATTTGGAAGGTTCCCAATGCGAGAGCGACGGTTAGCAAAAGGCTACTCAACCGATCGTCTAAGCGAACAAATATCGGCACGCTCAAATAACCTAAAACACCCCCGACCAGTGCCCCACCTAAGGCAACCACGAGCAGTTCCTTCACGCCTTGTATAGGGGTGAGAGAGCCTGTCGCATAAATGACCAAAACCAAATTAAATGAAATTAGAGCAGCCGCATCATTGAACAGAGTTTCTCCCTCAACAATGGTGGACAATCGAGAAGGCACACGGATCTCTTTAAAAACCGCAATCATCGAGACTGTATCAGTGTTTGCCAGAATGACTCCGATCAGCAACGCTGGAATCCAGTCTAGCCCCAGCCCAAATTTAACCAGAACAGCGATAATTGCTGAGGAAAAGATAGAGCCGGGACCCGCCAGCAGGGCGATCGGCTTAAAGGTGCTGCGGAGACGGCTGATATCCGTATTGATAGCTGCTTCAAAAATCAGAATTGGTAGAAAAAGATTTAATACTAAAGATGGGTCTAAACCAATTCGACGCGACAACAGCTCTGTAATGGGCAAGCCTGCTAACACTAAGCCCGTCACATAGGGAATTCGCAACCGTTGGGTTACGAGTGCAACAACAGTTGCAATCAGCAGCAGAATGATCAAGATGATGACTAATTCAGGAATAACTCCTGCCGTTTGGCTATTTGCAGCAGGATTGCTGCCCAAGGGAGGTGGTTGCGCTACAATCGACTCGATCACCGATACTCCTCTCATAAACTCGTTTTCCTCAAAGAAAAAGCATTGCCGACCCGATCGCGGTTGCCACTAAGGCGGGTAATGGAAGTTGTCGCTCCATATCTTATATCTAAGGAGTAGGAGAGCGATCGCCCAAAGCCATCGATAGTCAAATTTTTAAGTGGTTTTGGACGTTCTGATTTGCAGGACTAAATTCCTCGAAGGTAATTGTCCTTTCTTACCTTGAATTTAGGTAGCATCATAGACACGCCACGTCATAATCTCCCAACGTTTAAGGACAGGTTCAGCAATCACGATCTCATTTTCTCTTGCCTCCATGACGATCAAATAATCTCCCTGGTTAAATCTGTTATTGTAAATTCTTGCTTGTTCTTCTGGCACCAACCATCCTTGAAGTGCGCCATATAGACCGCCAGCAGTTGCAGCAATCCCACTTCCAAAGAAAGTTGCTAAAATACTTTCCACCGCTAATGCCGGACCCATACCGGGAATTAGCAGGCTGCTGAGTCCAACAATTAAGGCTAGTGAACCTAGTCGTAGGCTGCCTAAGATCGCGCCTACTTGTGCGCCTGCTGCTCTTGTGATTAAAATTTGCTGCACTCCCAGAGAGTCCAAATCATCATTGTCAGAAGGTTTAGCAATCACTGAAATCTTGTGCATGGGGAAGCCCCTGCTTTTTAGCTCCACTAACGCCTGCTCTGCGTTTCGATGATTAGTAAATAGGCCGCTAGCACGTTTGAGATTTTGGGAAGTCATGAGAAATATTTAATATTCAACGCTACAAAATTGGTAAATAGTGTGTAAAGCCGCTGTGAATAACTGCATCACCAAAAACACTTAGTTCAGAGGTGCAAAACGCTTTAGTAAAGCTGACAAAGCAATCATGGGCAGTCCGAAGGCGATACAAATTAAGCCTTGGATTGCGCTCAAAGCTTCAGTGTCGAATAACTGATTCATCATGCCCCATTGGCTAAACAGGAATTGGAGAATGAAAATAGCCGCAATGCCGATCGCCACAGCATAGCCAACTGATTCATCTTTACCGCGTAGTTTGGCGACGATCGCCGGAACGAAGCGACTGATACTTAACAGGTAAAAAGCTTCGGCAGCCACCAATGCTTGAATTGCCATCGTCCGGGCTAGAGCTTCATTGCCTGTGGTTTGGACGATCCATTCAAACATCCCAAAGATCGCAATCCAGTTAAATACCGAAACTGTCAGAATCCGAGCCGTCAGCCTGCGAGACAGCAGCGGTTCATTGGCCGGTCGAGGTGGATGTTGCATGACATCGGGAGAGGGCGGCTCAAATGCCAACGGTAAGCTCAACGCAACTGAACTGACCATATTCAGCCAGAGAATTTGTACTGGCAAAATGGGTAGTGGGGTTGCCAAAAGTACGGCAATCAAGATGGTCATGGACTCTCCACCATTCACGGGCAGGATGAAGGCGATCGCCCGCAGCAGATTCTTATAAACCGTGCGCCCTTCCTTAACTGCTTTCTCGATCGAAGCAAAGTTGTCATCCGTCAGAATCATATCTGCGGCTTCTTTTGTGACTTCAGTGCCCGTGATGCCCATCGCTACCCCAATGTCAGCTTGCTTTAAGGCGGGAGCATCGTTAACTCCATCTCCAGTCATCGCCACAATCTCGCCCTTAGACTGAAGTGCTTCGACAATGCGGAGCTTTTGTTCTGGCGCTACACGAGCAAACACGCAGCTTTGTTCGACAGCATTGGCTAATTGCTGCTGATTCATTTGAGCGAGTTCTTGACCCGTAAAAACGGGAGCCTCTTGGGTTTGATTTAGTCCCATTTGGTGGGCGATCGCTGCTGCTGTTTTGGCATGGTCGCCCGTAATCATCTTGACCTGAATTCCCGCAGACCGGCAGGCTTGAATCGCTTGAATCGCTTCGGGGCGAGGCGGGTCGATCATGCCTTGCAGACCCAGAAAAGTTAATCCTTGCTCAATATCAGAATGCTCAATTGAAGATTGAGAACCGGGTACAACTTTCTTGGCAAGTGCTAGAACTCGTAGCCCTTTTTTCGCCATCCTGTCCACGGCTTGCTCGATCGGCGCTTTGTTGAGGGATCTCGCCTCTCCCTCTTCATCGAGCATCTGGCGACACCGCTTGAGAATTGCCTCAATTGAACCCTTGACATAAATCAACCGTTCTGGACGATCGTCATGTAAGGTTGCCATGTATTGAAACTGAGATTCAAACGGCAGTGTATCGAGCCGGGAAAGCGCTTCCTCCAGTTTCTCAGTAATTAACCCGGCTTTTTGAGCTACCGCAACCAGCGCCCCTTCCGTTGGACTACCGATCGCAGTCCAGTTCCCGTCTTGCACGTCTAGATAAGAATCGTTGCACAACAATCCTGCTTGCAGGCATTCATATAAGGCAGGTGCGTTCGCTAGGTCAACGGAGTGTCCATTTACAGAAATTTTCCCGTCTGGTGCATATCCTCCACCGCTAACTCGATAACGCTTTCCTCCTGCATCTATCTCTTGAACCGTCATTTGATTCTCAGTCAAGGTTCCGGTTTTGTCGGAACAAATCACGGTGGTGCTACCCAGCGTCTCAATTGCCGGAAGTTTGCGAATAATGGCGTGCTGCTTTGCCATTTGGGAAACCCCGATCGCCAGTGTCACCGTTAAAATCGCGGGTAAGCCTTCAGGAATTGCGCTGACGGCAAGCGCCACAGATGCCTTGAACACCTCAACCCAAGAAAATTTCTGGGCAATGCCTGCAGCAAAGGTGAAGGCAGCTAAGCCTAAAATTACATAGAGCAAGGTTGTGCTAAATTTGTCAATTTTGCGACTCAGTGGGGTTTCCAGTGTCGTACTTTGCTGCATGAGTTGGGAGATGTGTCCGGTCTCGGTCATGTCACCAATGCTGACGACGAGTCCGCGTCCCTGTCCAAACGTTACCAGGCTTCCGGTATACGCCATGTTCGTGCGCTCGGCCAGTGCAGCGTCTGCCTCTAGCGCCTGGGATTGCTTCTCAACCGGGACAGATTCTCCCGTTAACGCTGACTCATCGACCTGTAAGTCACGGACTTCGATCAGCCGCAGATCCGCAGACACTTTATCCCCAGAAGACAGCAAGACGAGATCGCCAGGAACCAGTTCACTGGATGAAACCAGTTGCTTTTGACCGTGGCGGAGAATGGTTGCCTCAGTTGCAACAGATTTTGCTAAAGCGGCGATCGCATTCTCTGCCTTTGATTCTTGAACGAAACCAATGGTGGCATTCGTGAGAGCAACCCCAAAAATTACCCCTGAATCAATCCACTCTTTCAGAAATGCTGTCACTATGCCAGAGGCTAATAAAATGTAGATTAGCGGCTGATTCAGTTGCTGAAAAAATCGCAACCAGACACTTTGCTGCTTCTGAGCCGTTAGTTGATTGGGACCGAGGATCTCGCGCCGTTCTGCTGCCACATCGGAAGATAGACCTATTTCCAGGTCAGTCTCTAAAAGCCGAGCCACTTTCTCGACAGAGAGGTGATGCCAAGAGTGTTCTACTAATTTTTCTACATTCGTTGCAGTCATAACGTTTTTTGTCAAGCCAAGTGCTTCTCTGTTGTTTCGTCTTGTTTCTAGCGTCATTGATGAATGTGAGGCAAAAGTGATGGACTGATTTCTGTTACTCACATTTGGATCACATTTGCTTCCTATACTTAGGCAGAGAACCGATTGAGATAGCTTATGGACTTGCAAACGTTACTTCACTGGATTTGATTTATTGGTGTTTTTTCAGGTTGTAAAAACCATTACTTTTGATGGATGAACAATCGTACATTCATTTGTTAGGTTGAAAGGCTCAAAGACTTCATGCTGAGGTTTATCGGCAAAATTGCGTTTCACAATAAACAAAACAAACAAAAAATATGCAATTATTAAAGCTATTTGTGCAAGGAATCAGCGTCAGCACAGTTGCAATTTTGGGTTTAGGTGCTTGCAACCCGTCAAATAATTCACAGACAACTGTTCCATCTACTTCTGCTCCCACAACTGCCACTGAAAATACGACTGCTCCAAC
The DNA here is from genome assembly GCF_036701905.1 of Microcoleus sp. MON2_D5. Taxonomy (NCBI): domain Bacteria; kingdom Bacillati; phylum Cyanobacteriota; class Cyanophyceae; order Oscillatoriales; family Microcoleaceae; genus Microcoleus; species Microcoleus sp. MON2_D5. Next base: position 9,752 of record NZ_JAUBRM010000089.1, on the reverse strand, counting down.
CGCTTCTGCGCCTGCAACCACGACTGCACAGACGGCTCAGAATCAAGACATTGACGATATTGCCGATCGCGTAGAAGAGGCCTTGGACTCCGATCGCACCCTCAAGCCATTCGATTTGGACGCAGACGATCGGGATAATTCGATTGTGTTAACAGGGCGCGTTCAAACGGCAGAACAAAAAGCATTGGCAGAACAAATTGCTCGGCAAACTGCACCGAATATTTCCATCTATAACGAAATCGTCACTCAGTAGTTCTTAATCCTCAAGAGGCAAGAGTATTTGGCGTTTTTTGCCGCTTGAGGAATTGCTCGATCGCAGCCAGGAAACCTATGGATTTGCCAACCTTATTTGACTGGATGCGATCGCAATATTGAAACAATAAAGTTATTCAACGATTTCGTAACGGACTAACTGGCGAACATTTTGACGTGATAATTGGAGTTCTTTCGCGATCGTTGCCTCTATCTGGGTTGCGTCAGTCATTGGCAATTCTAATTCCAATCGCTTCAAAATGGGTTCTGCTGTTTCTACCGCAACCTGGGTTGTTCCTTGTTTTCGGTTAATCACCGCGTTGATCAGCAATATATTGACAGACACCGTTGCTTTAAGCTGGGTATCTGCCTGAAGTTTATTCTCTGTGATCTGGGGTTGTTGTAATTCTTGAGCCATTAGGAAACTCGAACCAACCCAAAACGCGCTCGCCACAAACGGCAATGGCAACCAAAACTCTGCGCCTGATGCTTTTAGCCAACTTTTAGTAACCTGCCACATAAATTTTTTCTCCCACCCCAACCCTCCCCTTACCAAGGGGAGGAAGTAAGAAATTCACAAATGATTTAGGATTGCTATATTTGGACTTTAGTGGAATTACCGCTCTGCTGAAATCATACCCAAAGCAGATGCGTAAACTGTTTGAGTTCGATAATAACACCGCTCAGCGATGTGGGCTGAACAAAATTACAGCGGTTCCAATCAGGGAAATTGTAACACCAAGCAAGTCCCACTTATCTGGCTTAACTCCTTCAATCAGCCATAACCAAACCAGAGAAGCAAGAATGTAAATACCTCCATAGGCAGCATATACTCTTCCAGCGTTTGAGGCATTAACTTGAGTTAGAGAAAGCGCAAAACTGATTAAAGCTAAAATGCCTGGAACAAGCCACAAAATGCTCTTTTCAAGTCTCACCCAGGCCCAGAAAGCGTAACACCCAGAGATTTCTCCTAGAGCCGCAAATAGAAAAAAAGCAAGTGTTGGCATTTTTAGATTCATGCTTAAAATAGATAAATTTTATCAGCCGATCGATGTTTATCAACCAAATTAAAGAAATATATGAGAATCTTACTTGTGGAGGACGACCCAAAGCAACTGATGCCGCTTCAAACAGTGCTGTCTCAAGCAGGACATAGCGTGGATGGGGTAAAAGATGGAGAGACGGCACAGTGGCTGTTATCAGAAAAAGAATATGATTTGTTGATTTTGGACTGGATGTTGCCACATATCAGTGGGGTAAATCTCTGTCGTCAATATCGATCGGCAGGGAAAACAGCGCCGATTTTGATGATCACGGCAAGAGATACCACGCCGGAAAAAGTGACCGGGTTAGACGCAGGTGCAGATGATTACCTGGTGAAACCGATCGATTTGGTGGAATTCATGGCACGAGTGCGGGCATTAAGACGGCGATCGCCCCTTTGGCAAGGAGATACGCTCAACCTTGAGGATCTACACCTCCACCTCGATACTCTTATCGTTGAGCGACAAGGTGCAACCGTTTCCCTCTCCAGTCGCGAGTTTCAGTTGTTGGAATATTTTATGCGTCATCCTCGACAGGTTTTGACTCGGAATCAGATTGAACAAGCGGTGTGGGAATGGGGGACTGAACCAGAGAGCAATGCGATCACTGTTCTAGTTCGCAAACTCCGCCAACGCTTGCAGGCTGTAGGATCGGCAGACTGGATTGAGAGCATTTACGGTATGGGTTATCGCCTCACTTCCCCTCTCAAGTGATGATTGTGAAGGCAAGTCATGTTTAATCAAAGTCGTCGCAATCTGGCTCGTTGGTTCACCCTATCAATGGGAAGCATTCTCGTGCTGTTTGCTGGGGTGATTTATCAGATTGAGGTAAAAGATAAACTAGAGGCGCTTGATCGACTTCTCTATGACAAAACTAGAGTCATGGCTGCCAGCGTGCATTATGAAGTTCGCAACAACGAGAGCCAGGTCGATCTGAGTCATGTCCCCTTGTTAGGCAGTGGGTCTCATCCCCTTGCAGAAGATCTGATTTATGTACGCTGGTATAATGCGCCAGGGCGGTTAGTTCGTTTTTTTGGGACTCCTTCATCAGAGCAGTTAAATACGCCCTTTGGTTATCTCACAGTTCGATCGACCGATCCACTTTTGGGAAAAGGAATCTGGCTGCGTCAGGTGACATTACCCGTTGAAGGTAGAACTGGGGTACTCGGTTATCTTCAGGTTGCAACTCCCCTGACAGAAACTCAAAACAGGCTCACTGAGCTTCAGATTGTGCTAACTCTCGCTGTCCCGCTGACACTGGGCTTAATTGCCCTCACAGGTTGGTTTCTCAGTGGGCTGGCCATGCAACCGATTCGCCAAGCCTATCAGCAGCTTCAGCGCTTTACAGCCGATGCCTCTCACGAGTTGCGATCGCCCCTCTCTGCCATTCTCACTAATGCCCAGCTTGGGTTGCTCATCGCGGCTGATGATTCACGTTACCATCCTCCCTTAGAAAACATTGTAGATAGCGCAAAATCAATGGGATCACTCGTGAATAATTTACTGCTGTTGGCTCGTCATCAGGGGCGACTTGCGCCGGAATCGCTCAGGTTAATCAATCTCAACGAGCTGCTGAGCAATTTAGCAACCCAGTTTCTGGCACTTGCAGAAGCCCAAAATATCAAACTGACCTGCGAATCACCGGAACAACTGATTGAATTATTGGCTGACCCTGATTTGCTGCGGCAAGTAGTCGAAAACTTGCTTTACAACGCCTGTAAATATACTCCCGTTGGCGGAACTGTAAAGATACGCCTAGTTCTTCATTCCAATTTGGCAGTTATTCAGATAATCGATACGGGAATCGGTATTCCAGAAGCGGACTTACCCTATATATTCGATCGCTTCTATCGAGTAGACACCGAGCGATCGCAGGACAGCGGAGGCTTTGGGCTGGGGTTGGCGATCGTCCAACAAATTGTCAAGGCACACAGCGGACAAATACAGGTGACGAGTGCAGTGGGCCTCGGCTCAACGTTCCAGGTTGAACTGCCGCTCAAACCTTATCACTAAGCCGCCTCAAGGAAGAGAAATGCTTGTAGTATGTAGTTCTATAATGTTTGTTTTTGAGGTGACAATAAATCCTGTAAGTATTAATTAATGGAGCCGGAATGATGCGGCTGGGGTTAGCCCAACATTTATTAAAACTCGGGAACAGCATTGCGATCGTTGACACATACCAGCTTGCCTGTGGCTTGGCCCGTTAAAAAATAGAGTTTTCAACGGGTCATTTAACGGATAAACTTGCTTTCCTCATAGAAATTGACAGATTAACTACGGTTTTAGTCTACAGGAGACGGTTCGCTTTGTTGTAGACGTAACTGCAATTCATATGGTGTATTTGGATGAATGCCGATGAAGCTGAAACAGGATTTCTGGGTTGGTTGGGCGATCGCCGCGATCGTCATTATTACCTCTTGTTCCGACCAAACTACCTCACAAAGGCAACAACCTGATACAAAACGTGAAACCTCACTCAGAGCAGTCACCTTAGATAAAACAAAAGTTGTGATGGGACAAACCGTATATGTCCCTATTTACTCGCATATTTATCACTACAATAGCCTGGATAATGTCATGAATTTGTCAGCCACCCTCAGTATCCGCAATACGGATCTGACAAATCCGATTATTATTACTTCCGTGCGTTACTACGATTCTGAGGGGAAATTGATTAGGCAGGACATTAAGAGTCCTGTAGAACTAAAGCCGCTTGCTTCCACAGACTTTTTCATTGCAGCAGATGATACAAGTGGAGGCTCAGGTGCAAACTTTATTGTGGAGTGGGTTGCAGAAAAAACGGTTTATGAGCCTGTCATTGAAGCTGTCATGATTAGTACCTCTTCTTCTCAGGGCATTTCATTTGTCAGTCCCGCTAAAGTTCTCAAAAAACACAGGATACCAAACTGATTTTAGAGGATTCAATTATTTCTTTACAAGGAAGTTGGGGACTAGCCTATAAGTAATTGAGCGGTTGCTAGCAAAAACTTGTATTTTGTGGCGTTGCTTAATCAGGGTATGAAAAAAATAACTTGAAAATCGCGAATTTTGGTGAATACTGGTTTCTATGACTTGCTGATTTAGCCTTTCATACCCTAAATCAGCAACGACCGCCAAATTTTATAAAGTGTGAGAAGAGGTATAATATGTATTGCCAGGTGCAAACATTCAAAAAATAAAATTTAAAATCAGAAACTTAAAATCTCAAATCGAATGAGTTACTGCCTAAATCCCAACTGTTCCAAGCCACAAAACCCTCCCGCAGCCAAAATTTGCCGAAACTGCCGTTCAAAACTGCTGCTGCGCGATCGCTACCGGGCTATAAAGGCGATCGGACAAGGCGGTTTTGGTAGAACATTCCTCGCCGTTGACGAAGACAAACCCTCAAAACCTCGCTGCGTCATCAAACAATTTTTACCCGCAGAAACGCAACTCATCCCATCAGCAAGCAATCGCAACAGCAAAAAAGCAGCCGAACTTTTTGAACAAGAAGCAATGCGATTAGACGAATTGGGCAAACACCCTCAAATTCCCGAACTATTAGCCTATTCCATCCAAGACAGCCGACAATATGTAGTCCAAGAATTTATCGACGGGCAAAATTTAGCCCAAATTGTAGAAACAGAAGGCACATTTACAGAAAATCAAATTCAAGACTTACTCAATAGCTTACTACCCGTCCTTCACTTCATCCATTCCCACAACGTTATTCACCGAGACATCAAACCCGGAAACATCATCCGCCCCGCTGATAAACAATTAGTTATAGTGGACTTTGGGGTCGCAAAAATTGCCACAGGTACGGCTTTACTCAAAACAGGAACTAGCATCGGCAGCCCCGAATACATCGCCCCTGAACAAGCTAGAGGCAAAGCATTTTTTACCAGCGATTTGTACAGTTTAGGCGTAACCTGCCTGTATTTGCTAACTCAAGTTTCGCCTTTTGACCTGTTCGATCCTGGTGAAGATGCCTGGATTTGGCGACAGTATTTAGCCAACAACCCAGTCAGTGAAGAACTCGGTCACATTTTAGACAAAATGATTGCAAATGCTACCAACCGCCGCTATCAAACGGCTGTTGAAGTATTAAAAGAAATTAATCCCCAATCTGCGATCGACCTAGCAATTCCCCAAACAATTTCCAAGTTAGTCAAACCCGCCCCAACTACCAGCCAGCCCCAGCAGCAAACTTATAACTGGCAATGTATTCACACTCTAACGGGTCACAAAAACTTAATTTACTCTGTTGCTTTCAGCCCCAACGGAGAAGTTGTAGCCAGTGGCAGCGATGACAAAACAATCAAGCTGTGGCGAGTTGAAGACGGGCAAGAAATAGTGACTCTTACAGGTCATACTAACTCAGTTTATACAGTAGTTTTCAGCCCGGACGGACAGATGCTAGCCAGCAGCAGTCACGACAAAACTATCAAACTTTGGCGGATGAAAGATGGGCAAGAAATCCGCACCCTGATCGGTCACATTAACTCTGTTTACGGCGCAGCTTTCAGTCCCGATGGCGAAATTATTGCTAGCTGCAGTTGGGACAAAACAATCAAGATTTGGCGAGTCCAAGACTGGCAAGAAATTCGCACGCTTGCGGGTCATACCAATTTAGTTTATTTTGTTGCTTTTAGCCCTGATGGAGAAACTCTTGCTAGCTGCAGTTGGGACAGAACAGTCAAAATTTGGCGAGTTAAAGATGGGAAGCTAATCCGCACACTTACAGGTCATACAGACTCCGTTCGCTGCATAGCTTTTAGTCCAAATGGAGAGTTTTTAGCTAGCGGCAGCCACGATAATACTATTAAAATTTGGTGTGTCAAAGATTGGCAAGAAGTTTTAACTATCACAGGACATTCTTGGTATGTTGATTCTATTGCTTTTAGTCCCGATGGCGAGATTCTGGCTAGCAGCAGCAATCAAACTATCAAGATTTGGCGAGTTAAAGACGGTCAAGAAATTTGTAATATTGCGGGTCACACTAACTCGGTATATTCTGTTAATTTTAGCCCGGAAGGAGAGTTTTTGGCTAGCGGCAGCAGTGACAAAAGTATTAAGATTTGGCAGAACACCATGTTTGTTTGATTAACCACAATCAAAATTGTTTGTAATCGTTGGGCGGGGGCAGGTTTATGAGAATTGTTGGTTTTAGGCAATTATTGTTGGTGGTGAAGCTGCCCCTACAGGAAGTACGATCGATTCACCGGACACGATATGATTCAACAGTTCTCCCTTTCAATTTTCCGTCGCAACTCTCGAATTATTGCACTTGTATGGCGATCTCGCGACATTTGCCAGCATTCCTCCACAATTTATGATACATTAAAATTAAGAAAATAACGGCTAACTGAACTTTCGACATATCGCTCGTTTTGCAAGTCGTAAATTCTGAGCTTATTTTTCTTAAACAGCCACACTTCCGGCACTTGATAGGGGAAATAATCATCTACATCCGTGTAGCTAGTTACATCTATTTCTATTACTAAATCCGGTGGTGGTTCCACACCCCAAGCAATCCGATCCTTACCAATAATTGCCGCACAATTATCGATATAAAAACAATAATCGGGTTCAGTTCCTCTTACCTCCGGCAAATCCATCGTAATTGGTGTAAACGCTTCATAATCTCGCCCCAAGTAATCTAGCAAAACCATTGCCACCATTGCAATAATATGAGCTTGTTTTCCGTGTACGGGTAAAGGGGACATTAACAAAATCTCTCCTGGTCGATATTTGATGCGCGGAATCTGACGATCGCCCAATTGTGTTACAAGTGCTTGGTAATCCTGCCAACTACCTGGCAATCTCACAACTGTTCCTGGTGGTAAGTAAATTTTTTCTGGCGTGACAACTGCGAACATAAAACTTATACCTCCTGACTGAGGATGTGTGCTTTAAACAACTAAAAGCTATTTATAAATCCATCTGCTTCACTACTTCCAAGGCTAACCCTAGCACCTCTGCAATTTGCTCATCCTTCAATCCCAACATTCGTAATTTACCAATCATTTCAATTTTAACTTGATTAGCGCCGTCCTCGAAGTCAGGAGTTTCAGACAGACTTTTATCTGGGGTAGCATTGGGTAGTTCTGAGCAACCATTTATATAGTTAATGGTGTTGCTATTACCATCAATATTATTACTATTATTTAAAGCAATCTTTATAGTGGATTGCCGTTTTAGGACAGATTTAAGATTACGTTTATCCACTGGTTCGCCGAAAACATCAGATAACATTTGCAAAAGCTCGTAACCTACATCCTTAGCATGACCCGCCGTACAACCGTAAGTACCTGCAATATCAGAATACTTTTGTCGCTTCAGTATTCCCTCGATAATTCCGCGCTGCAAGTCATTGAGATGTTTGCCTGTCCTAGTGCAGACCACTTCGTCTACAAATTGCAAGATATGGGCAGTGTCCATCAGTAGGGTGGTCGGAGAACTATAGTTAGTATAGCCGACTTTATCCGTCTTTATCCGTCTTTATCCGCCTTGCATCCAAATTTTATAAATACCCGTCTTTTTCCGTCTTTTTTCTCTTTTCAGTTTTGGGCGATCGGTTTATGATACGGAAGAGCGAAAAAGCTGGTTTGCTGGAGGAAGTGGCTGCACATCCAATCCCGCTGATCAACAGCAAGCGATAGAGCTTTACTATTTTGCGAGAAGCGATCGCACTTTTAAATTATCTTATACGTTTTGGGCGATCGCTTCTCATTGCTATGTTGCTATTTTGCTTGAGTATCCTCGGACTACAAGCAAAAGACTGATTGTGATTGTCAAGCAAAGGAGCGGTAGGATGAGTATCAAGAATTATCTCAAAAGCACTCAAAATATTATTATAGGGTTATTTTCATTTGCAGCGTGCATGGGAATTTCAAACAGCAAAGCTCAAGCCTTTGAAACCTTCTATGTGAGAGAAGGTGTGGCTTTGAACACAAATATGACATTTAGGCTTTTTGATACAAAACCTAGAATGTCAATTTATCAGAGAAATGATAACGATCGCGATCAACAATTTGAGCGCTTTCCTGGTAATCGTGGCGGTATCCTCTTACGAAACCGCTCGACGGGTATGTGTTTGAATGCACACCATGTGTACAATGGTGCAGAGATGAATACTTGGCCTTGTGATGCCAACGATCCCGATCAAAATTGGAATTTAGTGGACGTTGGTGATGGCTGGAACCTGATTAAAAGAGCAGGAACAAGTATGTGTGTTGATACTCCAACACGAAACAATGCCGGAAAAGTTCAGTTGTGGACTTGCAATTCAAACAGTTCTAATCAAAGATGGAAGAGTAGCGCGCCACCTCGTCCTGTCGATCAAACATCAGAGCAAAAGATCCCACTATCTCAATACGAAGTATGGATTGTGGCTCGTAAACCAGAAAATTCAGGGATTCCATCACCTAATGACGCGGGTCATGCCTGGATTGCTGTTGTTAGACAAGACTATACCCGAGTGAAAACTTTTCGCAACAATATTTTGCAAAAGGACGAGAATGTATTCGACAGAGGTGGGTGGCAAGCCGATACAACATACAGCTTCTGGCCCAACTCGAATCTGACTGTTAATCATTCTTCGGACTCTGGCCAGACAACTAAAATTATCAAAGGTGAGTCAATTAGTAAGAGAGGCTTTGCGGTTCGCAAGGCAAAAATTAGTAACGATCGAGCTAACTGGATCAAGAATGGGGCTTTTAGAGAAGCAGGATGTAGCAACTATTTTGCTGCTGGTGGCGTAAGTGGACTCTGTAATTGTGCAGACTATACTACAAGAGAATGGTACGTGTTAACCGCTCAAAGGGAAGACTTTAGAATCCGTGCTGTTACATGGAACTTAACACTAGACTACCTAGTTGACCAGATTAACAAAAAAAATCGAGAAAGCGGAGATTTTCTTGATGGCGGAAGAGTTTGGCAATAATAGAAGTTGAGGAGTTATCTGAAAAACAATCGCAGGTATTTTATGGAAAATATCTTTTACATAAGAGTTAGTGTATTGATTTCGACAACTTTATTGTACCAAGCACTTCTTACACAACCCGCAAGTGCAAAACTTACATCAAACACAGGTTCTTTAGACAACATTTCTAGCGATATATCTTTATTACAGGGGTCACTAATGTCTCCCCTGTATCCGCCTATCTCTACTTACGAAAGCCCAAGTAAAGTATTAGTTGCTGGAAATAGTTCTGAGTACATAGATAACGGCGGGTATGCCACAAAAGATGAGTTTTTGAAGGCTCAAGATTATCAACCCTCGTCAGATTACGCATCTCCCGATGAGAAATATAATCCTGTACCGGTTCGGCCTAGTATTCCATTGAGATTAGGAATACCGTATTTTCTTAACCCGAACACAGTATGCCGCGAACAGGGGTGCATCTCACTTTTGCAAATATATGAAAAAAGCGCGAAAATGAAAAAGCTAGTAAAACTGTGAAAAAAGATGAG
>NZ_JAUBRM010000088.1:0-23668 GCF_036701905.1 Microcoleus sp. MON2_D5 | reverse complement strand
TCTGAATCGTCAAATATTTGGATTTCCCAAACTTTATATGTATGGTTAGTGTTCACAACTCAATTAGGAACGCTATAGAAAGTTATAATATTATCAATTTTCCCTTACCAATTCCCCATTACCAATTTATATGAGTTTCCAATACAGCGCCGCCCTAGTGACTTTAGCCGACCTTGATAAGGAAGTTCTCGTTAAATTTTACACCAAATTTCTCGACATAGAACCAAACCCTTATATTCCCAATACCTATGCTGAATTTCAACTCCCCGGCTTAAGACTCGGCATATTCAAACCAAAAGATTCCCACAAAGCGGAATTTGCAAATCGAGCCAAAACAGGCATCAGTTTGTGTTTGGAAGTCAGCGATATCGAAACTGCGATCGCCAGAATTTGGGCTTTAGGTTATCCGCCCAACGGAGAAATTATCAAAGCTTCTCACGGTCTAGAAATCTATGCCTTCGATCCTGCCGGGAACCGCATAATTTTACATCAATCCCATTAGAATGTAGGATGATGGCTAATGATTTGTGAACCCTCGATCTTTCCTTCGCGTCCTTCGCGTCTTCGCGGTTCGTTCAAAAAAACATCTAGTTCACAACCCGCTGAGGATTGCTATATAAGTTATGCAATTGCTTCACCACCTTCGCAATCACATTGTCAAACCCGCGTCTACAAATCAAAACAGCCTTAACTATCTAATCAGTTCAGCAAAACTATAAAAACTGATAATTAATAACAACAATGCTGTCAGATGAGTTAGTTGGAATTGAGGCCGTGGGCCGAGGGATTCCCGCACCAAAATTGAAAAAGACGAACCAATTATATAACTCAGAGACAGCGTTAAATACTGCCACTGCAATGTTACACTCCACAGCCCGAGCAACATCATCGCCAAAGTTAACATTACCAGCTCAACAAAGCGAGGCGGATTGTGCTGAGTAGACAGAATCAAAGTGTCCAACCAATATTGCCAAGGTCTCATGTTTTAGCGATCGAGCTTTTAGATTTAGCCTTCTAGCTTAACCTACGATCGCCATTCAGTTTGTTGCTGCAAACACCTTAAAGCCTCCGCCGTCTCAACCTGCGGAAATTGCCCATAAAAGCGACTGACACTGTAAAAAGGGTGAGGAGTCTCCAGAACGATCAACTTATCGCCCATCTGGGCCAAAAATCCCATCAAATCTGCCGGGGCGACAGGCGCGCAAATCCACAAAGCCATCGGTTGCTGCGACTCCAAAGCCTTAGCCGCCACAGCCATCGTCATCCCCGTAGCAATGCCGTCATCTACCAAAATCGCCAAAGCCCCCGCCGCGCTGATATTTGGGCGCCCAGGAGACAAATCTGCCAGCAGAGATTGAGCATTATTTTGAGCCCGGGGCAGGGCGGATTTTTGCAAGCGCCAATTCAGCAGCTTTTGCTTTTCCCAGAGGACGTGACCGTCAGCAGTTGCAGCCCCGATCGCCAATTCTAAATTATCTGGGCGAGTAATTTTCTTGGCGACAACCACATCCAAAGGACAGCCCAAGCGGCGCGCAATCGGCACAGCAACGGGCAAACCCCCGCGCGGCAAGGCGTAAACAATCGGTTTCACAGCCTCCTGTGCCGTTAAATTCAACTTGCCGAGCTCGCCCACAACTGCCTCGGCCAGTTTTTCGCCTGCATCGGCGCGATCGTCAAAAAACGGGTTAGAGAACATATTTTTGCCTGTACGAGCTCAACCAAAAAATTGGAGATTGTGCCAGTGTTAATTGGAGATTGTGCGTGAAGCGTAGCTATCCCGTAGGGAATCGACAGCACCCCATACAAGCATCTAGCCAATCTCAAATCACCAAACCCGATCTAAACTATAAACTCTAGACTCCAAAATCTCTCCCTAATTGTAAAATGTATGTCCAGCGACTTGCAACTGAGCCTTTTTGACAACAATCAAAGTGCCACTTTTCAAACAGACTCAATACCAGCAAATGCCAAAATTCCCATCCCTCCCGGCACTTATCAAAATATGGAACAAATCGGCGAGCACTGCAACCGCTGCTACCGCTGCGAATTGGGCAATACGCGCACTCACGCTGTCATCGGGCGCGGCAATCCTCAAGCCTCAATTTTGATTGTGGGAGAAGCGCCCGGACAAAACGAAGATGAAACCGGATTGCCCTTCGTCGGGCGATCGGGCCAACTGTTAGATAAGATTTTAGAATCCGTGGGATTGAGTGCAGAAACCGACGTATTCATTGCCAACGTCATCAAATGTCGCCCTCCCAACAACCGCCCTCCGACAGCAAAAGAAATCGAAGCTTGCAAACCTTACTTGCTCGAACAAATCCGCATCTTAGACCCCAAAATTATTTTATTAACTGGTGCAACAGCCCTCAAAGGTTTGCTAAGCGACAAGCGGCCCATTAGTAAAATCAGAGGTCAATGGATTGAATGGGAAAATCGTTTGTGTATGCCAATTTTCCACCCATCTTACTTGCTGCGAAACCCCTCCCGAGAACCGGAGACTCCGAAATGGTATATGTGGCAAGATATGCAAGCTATCAAGGCTAAATTGGATGAATTAAAATAGCAATTCTAATATTTTTTTCTTTGTGCTTTGTATGGGCGGGTTTCACGAACAATAATTGCCTAAAACAGATAATCTCGTAAACCCGCCCCCCACGGTAAATCGCTCAACCGAAAATTCGTGGATTTTCTTGCACCTCTGTCAGGAACAGGCAAGATGCCTGTTCCACAATAAAATTATTTTCTCTCAGGAACAGGCAAGATGCCTGTTCCACAATAAACAATATTTCATGTGGGGTGGGCGTCTCGCCCGCCCAAAAATACAATTTAGTTGCGGGACAACTTATTTTTTGCCTGACAATCGCGCAACCACAAACGAATAGCCTCAGCAATTTCGCTTTCACTATCTTGACCTAATAAAGGACGAATATCCGCCGCAGTACCAAACCGAGAAACGATTTTTGCCAACTCCCAGCCGTTCTCCGTTTTAGTGAAAAACAGCCAATGATATTGCTGAAATTCAACTCGTTCTCCCCCGCGATACTGCCGTTCCAAAGTAGTAATAAAAACTTGACGGGCATTTTCAGGAATTGCATCTTCAAAATTTAAAGGTAGCGGTTCAAACTCCGGGCGGCCGGCTAAAATTATTTGAGGCAGCGCGTAACCGGACGGTGTGTTTTTGTTAGAAGAAAAGTGCGATCGCACAATTACGCGGTTAGCATAACTCGGCAAATCTTGCAACAGGCGAGCGACCAAAATTTCTAACTCAGCGGGACAGGGCGATCGCGCTAACAAATCATACCGACTGGCATTTATACTGTTAGCGTGATTGGTCACCAAATTAACTGCCAAAGTCGGAGTTGCAACCGCAGATATCAGCAGATAAACACAGATAAACGCTGATGAAATTTTCTCTGTGTTCATCTGTATTTACCTGCGGTTTAAAAAACATTCATATTGTTATTCAATCTCTTCACAAATACGCCCAAAAGCCGCCACCGGATCGTCTGCAGCAGTAATCGGCCGCCCAATCACCAGATAATCCGCACCAGCTTTCAAAGCCGCCTTTGGAGTCATCGATCGCTTTTGATCCCCTCCCTCAGCCCATTTCGGACGCACACCGGGACAAACTAACAGAAAATCATCCCCGCAACTCATTCTTAACTGTTCCACTTCTTGCGGAGAACAAACAGCCCCAGCTAAACCCGTTTCCTTAGCCAACAATGCCATGTGCAAAGCATATTCTGGCAACTCCAAAGGTATTTTCAACTCAAAAGCCAACTGTCGCGAATTCAAACTCGTCAATAGAGTAATTGCAATCAACTTAGGACTCGGTTTATCCACAGCCGCCGCCCCTTCAGTCAAAGCCAACTGTGCCGCTTTCAAAGCATCTTTACCACAAGTAGAATGGATAGTCAATAAATCCACATTATACTTAGCAGCAGCCCGACAAGCACCAACTACAGTATTCGGGATATCGTGAAACTTCAAATCGAGAAAAATCCGCTTTTCCCGCTGTTTTAAAATTTCCAAAATCCCCGGCCCGGAGCTCACAAACAGTTCCAAACCCACTTTCCAAAAAGATACTTGCGGGAGTTTGTCCAGAAGTGCGATCGCCTCTTCTTGACTGGAAACATCCAAAGCAACAATAATTCGATTATCAGCGTTCATCTTCAGTATTCATCTGCGGTTAAAAAAGAGATTCAAGACACCAAACGAACAAACTTATTCTTGCCAACCTGCAAAACCTTACCGCATAAATCAGCAGGTGATTCAAAAGTAAGGTTAACATCAGAAACCCGATCGCCCTCCAACTTCACCCCGCCGCCCTGCATCAACTTCCTGGCATCACCGCTGCTTTTACAAAGCCCGCTAGCACTCAGAATATAAAACAACTTAGCCGGAAACTGCACGTTTGCCAAAGAAAACTCGGGCACTGCATCAGCTTGTCCAGCAGCACCTTTAACCAGCGCCATTGCATCTTGTTGTGCGCGATCGGCTGCTTCCTGCCCCCGATACTGGCGCACCACATCCACAGCCAAAAGTTTCTGTTTTTCTCGCGGATTTTCTGGCAATTCATCAACTGGCAAATCTGTCAATAGTTCAAAATACTGGGCGATCGAACTATCAGCAATTTTCTCCAACTTAGAATACATAGTCAGCGGGTCTTCCGACAAACCCACATAATTGCCCAAAGATTTCGACATCTTTTGCACCCCGTCAGTCCCGATCAAAATCGGCATCAGCAAACCAAACTGCGGTTTCATCCCAAAATGGCGCTGCAGATCTCTGCCCACCGCAATATTAAACTTTTGGTCTGTTCCGCCCAACTCCACATCCGCTTCCAAAGCCACCGAGTCGTAGCCCTGCATGAGTGGATACAGAAACTCATGCAGATAAATCGCATTCTCCTGCTGCATCCGATTATCAAATCCCTCTTTAGCGAGCATCTGCTGCACCGTCATAGTCTTCAGCAGTTCCAAAACCTTCGCCAAGTCCAATTTCGACAACCACTCGGAGTTGTAGCGAATTTCCAAACGTCCGGGTGTGTCAAAATCTAGAATCGGACGCACTTGGTCTAAATAAGTCTTGGCATTTTCCGCCACTTGTTCGGCCGTCAACTGGGTTCGCATCTCGGATTTCCCTGTCGGATCGCCAATTCTTGCGGTAAAATCTCCGATCAGCAGTACGGCTGTGTGACCGGCATCCTGAAAAGCTCGCAGCTTGCGGACGCAAATGCTGTGGCCCAAGTGAATGTCACTCCCTGTCGGGTCAATTCCGAGTTTGACGCGCAAAGGTCGATCGACTTTTGCCAGCAGTTGGGCTAAATTTTCGTCAGGGTTGCTAGAATCAGGTCGATCTGGAAAAATCTCGCTGACGCCGCGGTAAAGCGCTGAAAGGTTAGGAGTTATCATCGGGGAGCGATCGTCCATCATATTTTGCCAAAGTGCAGCAGAATTAGTTACACTCACTGGTTGACGAATAAAAACATAACTATCAAGCTACTATAATCCCAAAGCTGACCGGCTTTCATTAGCTGACAGTCTCTAGGGTTCGCATCTAAAATTAAAAGTCTTAAACCCCAAATCGAGTGAGGAAGTGAAATCCACGTGTCAACCAACGCAGTCCGCAATAACACGGAAAACTCAGCCCCCGTATTCGAGTTTGTTCAGTCAGTCAGTAAAGTGACCGCCGGAACCATACTCAGCATGACAATGCTTGCCAGTTCCGTAGTCGCTGGTGGACTGGTTGGCTTAGCGATCAGCTTCCGCAATTTGCCAGATGTTCGGATCTTGCAAACCTACTCTCCCACAGAAACTACCCACATTTACGACATCAACGGCAAGCCCCTAGCCAGCATCCACGACGAAGCCAACCGGGATGTCGTACCCCTTAACCAAATCTCCCCGAACCTGAAACGAGCCGTTCTGGCGATCGAAGATAGCAACTTCTTCACCCACAAAGGCATCAACCCCGGCGGGATAGCCCGAGCTCTCATAGTCAACCTAGAGAAAGGTCGAACCGTGGAAGGCGGCTCGACTATGACTATGCAGCTAGTCAAGAACCTGTTTCTTTCTCCCCAGTCAAAATTTAGTCGCAAGGTAGCTGAAGCGGTAATGTCTATCCGCTTGGAGCAAATTCTCAACAAAGACCAAATTCTGCAACTATACCTGAATCAAATCTACTTAGGTCACAACTTGTACGGCGTAGAGACAGCCTCTCGAAGCTATTTCAACAAGTCAGCAAGTAATTTGACTCTTTCAGAAGCAGCGATGCTGGCCGGCTTAATTTCTGCCCCCGAAGAATTCAGTCCTTTCGTCAATTACAAGTTGGCAAAAGAGCGGCAGGAAATCGTTTTAAACCGCATGAAGGATCTTAAATGGATTACGCCGGCCCAAGAGACTGCGGCCCGCCGGGAAAAAATTAAGCTAGGCAAAATTACCTCTTTTGGCGGCTCTCAAGTTCCTTACGTAACACAAGCCGTAGTCCAGGAACTGACTAGGCGTTTCGGGCGAGATGCCGTGGTTAAGGGAGGAATGCGCGTTCAAACCACGATCGACCTCAAAATGCAGCGCATAGCCGAAGAAACAGTCAAAGCGTGGCACAATCGGCTTTACTACCAAGGGCTGTTTTACGATCGCGACGAAGGTCAAATTGCCCTAGCCGCCGTCGATCCCCGCACCCACTTCGTCAAAGCAATGGTGGGCGGCGTCGATTACGAAAAGAGTCAGTTTAACCGCGCCATTCAAGCACGCCGCCAGCCCGGATCTTCTTTTAAACCTTTTATCTACTACGCTGCCTTTGCTAGCGGCAAATACGGCCCGGATTCAGTTGTCTACGACTCCCCTGTCGGCTACCGCGACGGCGACGGCTACTACTACCCTCAAAACTACGGTGGCGGCTTCTCCGGTGCCGTCAGCATCCGCAGAGCTTTGGAAGTATCTCTGAACATTCCCGCCGTCAAGCTTGGCCAAGAAGTCGGATTGAATAAAGTGATTGAGATTTGCCGCGTACTCGGCATCAGAAGTCCGATGGAACCGGTGGTTTCTTTGCCCTTGGGTGCCGTTGACCTCACTCCTTTAGAAATGGCCGGAGCTTTTGCTACCTTCGCCAACAACGGCTGGCATTCTGACACCACGTTTATCGTGCAAGTAACTGACAGCAGCGGCAACGTCTTGCTCGACAATACGCCTAAACCCAAATTAGTTCTCAATTCCTGGGCTGCGGCATCTGTC
This sequence comes from Microcoleus sp. MON2_D5, assembly GCF_036701905.1. Classification (NCBI taxonomy): domain Bacteria; kingdom Bacillati; phylum Cyanobacteriota; class Cyanophyceae; order Oscillatoriales; family Microcoleaceae; genus Microcoleus; species Microcoleus sp. MON2_D5. Next base: position 16,430 of record NZ_JAUBRM010000088.1, on the reverse strand, counting down.
AACAGCGCCCTGCAAGGGGTAATTACCAGCGGAACGGCAAGGGCGGCTCAACTTGGGCGGCCGGCTGCTGGGAAAACTGGTACAACTTCTTCAGAACGGGATATCTGGTTTGTGGGTTACGTACCGCAGTTGTCCGTGGCTGTTTGGATGGGCAACGACAATTATAGACCGATGAGCTACGGTGCTACTGGTGGTACTATTGTCGCCCCTGTTTGGCGTGATTTTATGAGCCAAGCTTTGGAAGGTGTTCCCGCAGAAAGTTTCAAACCTCCTTCATCTTTTGAGCGGCCTTAATTATCAGTCATTAGTCATTGGGCATTGGGCATTGGGCATTGGGCATTGGGCATTGGGAATACTTTCTTTTTCTTCCTTCTTCCCTCTTCCTTCTTCCTTCTTCCTTCTTCCCTCTTCCTTCTTCCTTCTTCCTTCTGACACTAAGACTGTTTTTCCAGCTCAGATTTCATCCGCTCCAGCGTTGAGTTCATTTGATCGAACATCTGCTGGGGCGTGATGCCAAATTGATTGAGCTGTGTTTTTAACTGCTCTACAGTCATCTGAGCCATGAAGTCCTCAGACAGCTCGAAGCGCTTCATAAAAATACGGTAGCGCTCCATCATTGATTCCATCTGAGCGATGAACATTTTCTTGCCTTCGCGATCGAATTTCCCGTAATTGCCACCTAGTTTGATGAGAGATTGATAGTCTTCAAACAACAGCTTGGCTTCTTGCTGAACAATTTCTGAATCAAAAAATCCCATAGCTTTCCTAATTTTTTAATATTCTACTAATTTTGATCTAGGCGAGAAATCCCGGTGCTTTTTGTACCATTTTATCAGTTGCCGGAGGAAGTCCCTACCCCTTAAGGCACAAGAATAAGTAGAAATTTCCGTACAGGATTAGGCATGGGAATGGGGCGTTGGGCATTGGGCATTGGAAATGGGGCATGGGGCTTGCGATGACAACAGTCAACAGTCAACAGTCAACAGTCAACTGTCAACAGTCAACTGTCAACTGACTTCAAACTTCCCCGATGCGTTCTAGAGGCCAAAACCGCACTACAGCGCGGCCAATGATGTTCTGCTTAGGTAAAAATCCCCACCTGCTGGAGTCGTTGCTGTTGTTGCGGTTGTCTCCCATCACAAAGTATTCATTTTCTGGGACGCGATAAGGCCCCCACTGATATTTAGGAGCTTCGGCAATATATTTTTCAACGAGGGGTTTGTCGTTGAGATAAACTAAACCTTTTTTAACGGCGACGGTTTGACCCGGTAAGCCAATTATCCGCTTGATGAATGCTTGGTCTTGGGTAAAGCCTTCTTCTTGCAACTTTTCCGGGGGAGTAAATACTACGATGTCGCCAGTTTTTGGAGGTTCGAGGTAGTAGGAGATTTTTTCGACTACGACGCGATCGCCCACGTGCAAAGTGGGTACCATAGAATCTGAGGGTATGTAGCGCGGTTCGGCGACCATGGCTCGAATCACTATTGCTAAACTCAAAGCAATAATCACTATCTGAAGATTTTCTCGCTGCGACTTCCACGCTTTCTGCCACCAGCTTTCAGGCGGATTTTCTGCTACTTGTGTACCCAACTTATTTTTTTCAGATGTCATGAAAGTCCTCGCTAAATAGTTGCCATTAATTATCTGATTAAGCTCGCTCAGCATTTAAATTGCATCTCAAAAAATACTCAAACAATGAGCGGGCTGGGCACGCGAACCAGCCCAAAATATACAATTTAAATGCAGTACAGCTTACCATTGAAGTATGTCACTGTTAATTACTAGACGTGCAGTGCAGGCATTCGCAAACAATCTTGAAAAGCATCTGCGTTGCATCTGTGGTTTCCCTATCAATCAAAGATTTATGCAATAAGTCTACTCTTGATATTAACTCATAAAAAAGGCAGAGAATTTAAATTCTCTACCTTTTTTATGTGAGGATTTTGAGTTGTTTGCGACTGCGAGATGGGTTATTTCCAAACTTAACTCGCGATCGCACTTACTCAATCTTACTCAGCGCCTTGGGGCAGCAATTCCCGCTTTTGACCTTGCAGCACCTTAACAATTCCGTCCTCGCCCACATCCACAACAGCGGTGTCGCCGTCTTTGATGCGGCCAGAAAGGATTTCCTCAGCCAAACTGTCTTCCAGCAAGCGCATGATGGCGCGGCGCAGGGGTCGGGCTCCGTAGCTCGGGTTGTAGCCTTCTTCTACGAGCCGTTCTTTGAATTTTTCGGTCACTTCCAGGGTGATTCCCTGTTCTGTCAAACGACCGAACACTTCTTTGAGCATGATGACCGCGATTTCCTTGACCTCTTCCTTGTTCAACTGACGGAAGACGATAATTTCGTCGAGTCGGTTGAGGAATTCGGGACGGAAGTAGTTTTTGAGTTCTTCGTTAACCAAAGAACGAATGCGGTTGTAATTAGCATCGGCTTGGTTGTCGCTGAACTCGAAACCGAGACCGCCGCCGCCTTTTTCAATCACCTTAGAACCAATGTTTGAGGTCATAATCAGCAGCGTATTTTTGAAGTCTACGGTGCGACCTTTGGCATCTGTTAAGCGGCCGTCTTCCAATATTTGCAGGAGCATATTGAAGACATCGGGGTGGGCTTTTTCGATTTCGTCGAACAGCACGACGGTGTAAGGACGGCGGCGGACTGCTTCTGTGAGTTGGCCGCCTTCGTTGTAGCCGACGTAGCCTGGAGGAGAACCGATGAGTTTGGAGACGGTGTGCCGTTCCATGTACTCCGACATATCCAGCCGAATCATCGCGTCTTCGGAACCGAAGAAGTAGCCGGCTAGGGCTTTGGTGAGTTCGGTTTTGCCGACGCCGGTGGGCCCGGAGAAGATGAAACTGGCGATCGGGCGATTGGGATTTTTCAAGCCGACGCGAGCGCGACGGATGGCGCGGGAAACGGCTTTCACTGCTTCTTCCTGTCCGATCAAGCGCTGGTGCAAGGTATCTTCCATGTGCAGCAGCTTTTCGGATTCGGATTCGGTCAGTTTGTTAACCGGGACGCCCGTCCAGCTTGCCACGATTTGAGCGATATCTTCTTCGGTGACTACTGGCGATGGGTCTGTTTCGCCGGTGCGGGCCGAGTCGGTTTTTTTGGCTTGGGAAATAGCGCGAATTTCGGCTTTGATCGTCATTTCTCGATCGCGCAATTCGCCGGCTTTGTCAAAGTCTTGAGAACGCACCGCTTCGTCTTTATCTTTGAGGACTTGGCGGAGTTCTTTGTCAAGTTCTTTGGCTGCGGGGGGCAGTTGGGAGTTGATCAAGCGGACTCTAGAACCAGCTTCGTCTACCAAGTCAATTGCTTTGTCTGGGAGGAAGCGGTCGGAGATGTACCGGTGAGAGAGTTTGGCTGCAGCTTCGAGGGCTGTATCCAAGATTTTCAGCTTGTGGTGCTGTTCGTAGCGTTCTCGCAAGCCGAAGAGAATCTCGATCGTCTCGTCAACGGTGGGTTCGCCGACCATGACGGGCTGGAAGCGCCGTTCTAGGGCTGCATCGCGCTCGATGTGCTTGCGGTACTCGTCTAGGGTGGTAGCACCGATACACTGGAGCTCGCCTCTTGCCAAGGCTGGCTTGAGAATGTTGGCTGCGTCGATCGCCCCTTCAGCCGCACCTGCACCGATCAAAGTGTGTACTTCGTCAATCACCAAAATCACGTTACCCGCCGTGCGGATTTCGTCCATGATTTTTTTGAGGCGTTCTTCAAATTCGCCCCGGTATTTCGTCCCGGCAACCAGCAAGCCGATGTCGAGGGTAACGACGCGCTTTTCTTCAAGGATGTCTGGGATGTCGTTGTTAGCGATGCGTTGGGCGAGACCTTCGGCGATCGCGGTTTTACCAACTCCGGGTTCGCCAATTAGCACCGGGTTATTTTTGGTGCGGCGACCGAGGATTTGAATTACCCGTTCGATTTCTTTTTGGCGTCCGACTACTGGGTCTAGTTTGCCATCGACCGCCATTTGAGTGAGGTTGGCTCCAAATTCGTCGAGGGTTGGGGTTTTGGTGCGAGCGCCGCCGCCAGTGGCTGCGACTTCTGCGGTTTCTCCCAGCATCCGAATAACTTGGGTACGGACTTTCGACAAGTCTACTCCCAGATTTTCTAAGACTCTAGCCGCTACTCCTTCACCTTCGCGGATCAGGCCCAGCAGCAGGTGTTCGGTGCCGATGTAGTTGTGTCCGAGTTGGCGAGCTTCTTCTAGGGATAGTTCTAGAACCCGCTTGGCGCGGGGGGTGAACGGAATTTCTACTGCTACGAAGCCGGAACCGCGCCCGATGATTTTTTCCACTTCAATCCGAGCGTCTTTGAGGTTGACCCCCATTGATTTGAGGACTTTAGCTGCAACCCCGGTTCCTTCACCGATCAGACCCAGGAGGATCTGTTCTGTCCCTACGAAGTTGTGACCCAGGCGGCGAGCTTCTTCCTGGGCCAACATGATTACTTTTATTGCTTTTTCTGTGAAGCGTTCAAACATGATTTATTCCCATCACCTGCTGCTAAGTGCCCGTTTCGAGGTCACGCTCGCACAACGAGCGTTTTTGTTCTCGTAGGGACAGGGCTGAGCCTAAGTCCCTACTCGTACTGCTTATTCTAGCGTGACACTCCCAACCGCTCTGCCGCACTGGAAAAGCGGTTGCAGATTCTAGGCTGCCGTTGCAGGATGGCTTTCAACTGGGAAGACCCAAATGGTGGCTGACCTACAACCTCCCCTAGACTGCAAGAAGATTGCTCTTCTCGGCCTGTGCCCAACCTACGACTACGTATTGATGGATTCTAGCACAATCTTTTTGGCTGTTATGCAGGTGCAAAAGTGATAATTCTCCAAGTACAGGCCGGGTTTTGCACAAAACTTATTAGTTAGATGCACGATCGATCCCCTAAACTCACTCTTAAGCTGCTGCCCATCTCAAGAATCTGTTGGTGTAGGAGAGGGAGAGCGAGCTGGGCTTTCTTTATCTAAAAATATTACCCTTGATCCGTTGAATATTTGGGTAGTTTTCATGTTGTCAGTTGTGCGATCGCTCCTGAGCAATTAGTGAGTGTTGCTACACTCTGAGGGGTTTGGCTCAGAACTACACTCAGCAAGGTCTTTGACCTTGCTTTCGTAGCAGAGTGCTTTGGTCGTTAACTCGTGTGACTTAAAAGTCTGAAACTTCAATTTTGGAAAAGAATCTCAATCCTGTTTAAGGCGTAGTGAAAGTAAATAAGGAACACTAGAAACTTAGATGACCACGTAGAAAGTACCGAAAATGGAGCGATCGAAGTTACAAGTAAATTCCACGATGCAGCCACAACAACTTCTGCAGCTTCAGCAAAAGAATTCAATGCAGAACAGCTAGGACGTGTCTACTTTATTCGGCACGGTGAAAGTACCAGTAACGAACGCAACATTTTTGCAGTAGTTCTGGATGTTGACCTCACATCCTTTGGCATTTTTGCGGGTCGCAACCTAAATTTGCTGCGTCTAGCACTGGGCTACGAAGGGTTCGAGGAAATGTTGCATTCACATAACAAAGCACCTCCGGCTGGCGAAAAGATTGCCCAAGTTTACTCTCGCCCTTGCCCGGTTCTACGAAGACAAAACTGTACCGCACTTGGAACGCGGTGAAACAGTTCTCGTAGTGTGACCTATGGCTTGGTTGCCAACCTTAACGTTGCTCAAATCTAAACTTGGACTCAATAAGCCATCATATCTTTGCTTAGGGTAGGGGTAGTCAAGGCACAAAACATAGGAAATTTCACAACCGAAAACCAACTCTACCCTTTTATTTACATCTACCGAGGAAACGCTCTCTGGCAAAAATCGCAAGCTTGACCAGAAATACTATCGTTGGAATATTAGTCATCGGCAACCTGGAGGAAAACGCTGGAGCGCATTTGATATAGCTAACCGAAGACGATAAGCGCTTAGTCGCCACCGATTACTTCCTTAATCTCGACGACTATGGTAAGGTTTATTATCACGGGGATCACAAGATTCCTGTCTGATTGTAATTTTCCGGGTCAGGGCGGGATCTGCTGTTACATCAACAGCTATTGCTCTGACTAACTGGTTAAAATCCCAAGAACATGGGATAAAGACATAATCAAACTAATCAACTTATTACTTTCGGATTACAAAGTGTAGAGAAAAAATGGTAGAAGCTATCAAATTTAATAATCAAACCACAACAACCGATTGGCGACTCACTCCTGGCTACTTGCATGAAGGCAGATCGGATTTTGAATCAGCACATATTTTGTTAGGTCGTTTTTTAGCCGATAGAACCTCAGAAGACCCCTTGGTAGAAAAACAACTATTTGCCAGCGACGGCATTTTTGAGTGGGGACACGCCAAGCCTTTAGAAAAAGTGATTAATTCACAGTCAGACTTGGAGTTTCTACTGTTGCATCCCAATTTGTTACGCAACTGTATAACTATCATCGAACCTTGGGAACACGTAGGCCTTAACGCTCTTGGCGAAGATGTTCGGGCTTCCAAAAATGTCGCCTACATTGCTCAGAAAGTCGCCGATATGGACTCAGTATTACTACCTGTTTGGTCAACCGGAGTCCTCGATCCAGAAATAGTTGTTCCCGCAATTAACTCTGGTTATGCAGTGGTAGTCGAAGGTGGCGATCCATCAACATACGATGCCTCCACCTGGACAAGTCCGGCCTGTCCGCGAGAGGATATGTTTGCATTAGTGGAAAAATTGCTGATTTCGCGATCGCCCACCAGCGCCCCCGCCATCTTTATCTGTGTAGGACACCAACTAGCTGCTGAATGTCACATCCGACTCATCCGGCGTGCAGTCAAACAAGTCCTCGATATGACATCTTTAGAACGCGATAAGGAGAGTAAAGCACTCAGATCGTTGCAAGAAGTCTGCCAGCGCATCGAAGCAATGGGCAAGACACTCCAAGTCAAAAAGCGTGATGGACGAGTGGTTGCGAATGGCTGGAATGACGAGCATTTTGCCGTGACGCGAAATGAATTAAAAGAAGTTGGCGATCGTGTGTTGTTGCCTTATCAGTCTCCCGACGGCGATGCTTTAGGTATTCCTTGGGAAATTATTCATGCTCATGATGTCACAGCCGACAGCCATGAAGGCGTGATTGATACAACAATTCAATATGAAGCAAGAGTATCAATTTCGATGTTTCATTCGGATGAGGTCAACGAAGAAGCAATATTGTTTGCCAACTGGGCTTTCCGCAGTATTCATGACGCTATCGTTCCCTATCGGCACATCATCGCTGGTAGTTCTCTGAGTTGGCTAATACAACTGCCCGACGCCATTGAAATTCTTTGTTCAACAGCAGAGGAAGATGGTGAAATAGTTACCGAATGTTCAGCAACGTGCATTAACTACAAAGACTTTGAAACTAAGAAGATTCGACGCTCGTTTACTTGCCAGTTCCATCCCGAACTACTCTCCGATTTGCGCGCGATCGGTAACAGTGAAGCTCCATCATATGCAACATTGAAAAATGATGATGGTGTCCGCTTATTTGTCCGACTGCTGTATGCAGGAATGCAAGAGTAAGGCTGTTAGCTTACGCCACTACTTGCGTGGCGCAAGCGGTGCTTTTAGGGATGACGATAATCATTAATTTATTATCCGGGAAATACAACTAATCATCGAGTTGACTCATCAAATAAACTTAATAAAATATAGTTTTATTAAAAATAAACTTTTGGAATTATGAAAACAAAAACTCAAAACTGGTTTAGACTTGCTTTCCAGTTCAGAGGCTCCGTTATTTTAGCCATTTATCAACGAGTTATTGGGTTTGGTCTGTTTAGTTTTATTGTTTCCGTACTTTACTATTTCAAACTCCCTGTATCCCAACCTATTTTGGGAAGTATTATTCCCAGCATCGTCTTAGGCTTATTACTGGTTTTCCGAACTAATACCGCTTACGAACGGTTTTGGGAAGGTCGTAGGTTATGGGGAAATTTAGCCAACGACGCCCGTAACATGGTTTGGCAAATTGGGGCAATGATGAACGACATTGAACCAGAAGATCGAGCCAAAAGAATTGCAGTCATTCGCCTCGTAGCTGCTTTCCCCGTAGCGTGTAAATTGTATCTTAGGTCAGAACCTGTAAATAGCGAATTAGAAGAATTGATGTCTCGATCTCAGTATTTGCAGCTAAAAACGATCCACAATCCACCGCTACAGATAGTCTTTTGGATAGCAGATTATCTACAACAGCAGTATCAACGTGGTAACGCTGTCTTACATTACAGTCATGTAGTTTTTCTGCAAACTACTGTGAAAAGTATGATGGAATCTGTAGGACACTGCGAACGCATTTTAAGAACGCCCCTCCCCCTAGCTTATTCCATTCATCTCAAGCAACTGTTATTAATTTACTGCCTGTTATTACCTTTTCAGCTAGTTAAAGATTTGGGATGGGGGACAGGCATATTTGTTAGTTTGATTACTTTTACGTTACTTGGAATTGAAGAAATTGGTCTTGAAATAGAAAACCCGTTTGGTTACGATACCAACGACTTGCCTCTTGATGCTATTTGCAACACAATCAAATACGACATTGAAGAGTTTATCACTTGTAATCCCCACCTCAACTCTCATGCAGATAAAATTTTCCACCAAGATGGGTATGATAAACAACTGTAACAATTAGATATCTAGAAGAAAAAAATTGAATTGTGAGGTAGTAATATAAATTGGTTAGGACTTACGCACAGACTTTACTTGCAGGCTGCTTAGGTTGCACACTACTATAGATAGTGTAATAATAGAAGGAATGCAGCGTAAGTCCTGTTATTTTAATTTAGCGGTTAAAATAGTTGCGTGAGTGCCTTAAAACTAGCAAGAAGAAAATATCCAATGAAGTTAGACAAGTTTGTACTCGCACAAAATATGGCATTTCTAATAGCCATTCCACCACAAAGTAATTTGGCTAAATTGCTCTCCTTTTGCTTGGCGACAAAAGCTAGACAAAAGACGACCGGAACAGAAATCTTAAAAATAACCTGTGACCTAATGGAAAACCCATCTAATTTGCCCTATTGGACTCAAGACGTGATGGGACTAGATTTAGATTACACCAGTGAAGAGTGGAAAGCTTTAGGAGAAATGGGCATCAACGATGCAGAGGAGTTTATGGCTACCCTGCGGCAAGAGTTGGAAAATTTAAGTTTGTAATATCTGGCCCTAGGGTCAGCAAAGAAACTCTCAGGTTCCACACACTCTATCAAAAGCATTAATCAGATCCGGGGATAGTTAAAAAACCCTGTCTAAAGACAAGGGATCGTCAAATTTCAAGAGAGAAACAACAATATGTCTTTAAATGTTGAACTTTTAGAGCAAAGTTTCGAGAAAATCAAACCTCGTGCTGATGATTTTGCCACTACCTTCTACGACAACCTGTTTAAACTTTATCCAGAAGTGAAACCACTGTTTGCCAATACCGAGATGGAAAAGCAACAGAAAAAGCTGATAAATGCTCTGGTTTTGGTAGTAGAAAATCTTCGTTCCCCAGAGGCTTTAGGGCCGGTTCTAAACGCACTGGGAGGGAGACACGTGGGTTATGGAGCGATCGCCAATTCTTACCCGGCAGTTGGAGAAGCACTACTAATGACCTTTGAGGAGTATCTTCAGGAAGATTGGACTATTGAAGTCAAACAAGCATGGATCGATGCCTACGGCGCGATTACTGCTTTGATGTTAAAAGGCGCAGGTGTAGAAACTACACCTAAAGAAGTTCAATTAGAAACAGAGATTATTCCCGATAAACAGGTAAGTATAGCAGCTAATCACCAACTAGAATCAGTTCCGCAAAAAGAGCCAGAGTTAGCCGTAGAGGTACTGGAAAGCAGTTTCGATAAAATCAAACCTCGTGCTGATGAATTTGCCGCTAGCTTTTACGAAAACCTCTTCATCGCTCACCCAGAATTTAAACCACTGTTTGCCAACATTGAGCTAGAAAAACAACAGAAAAAGCTCATAAATGCTTTGGTATTGGTAGTAGAAAATCTCCGCTCTCCCGAAGCTTTAGGGCCAGTTCTCAACGCCTTGGGAGGCAGACACATCGGCTATGGGGTAATTCCCAAATATTATGGGCCAGTTGGAGACGCACTGCTGATGGCTTTTGAGCAGTATCTCCAAGAAGATTGGACTCCCGAAGTAAAGCTGGCGTGGACAGATGCCTACAGAGCAATTACAGGTTTGATGTTAAAAGACTCAGGTGCAGATTCTTCACCAAATGTTGTCCTAGATAAAAAAGATGTCACCCACCATCACCCACAAGAATCACAGACACAATTACTCAACGAATCTAAGCCGATCGCGCCGCAAACCGAGCAACAGAAAAAGCCTTTAGTATCAATTCAGTTGGATGGTGAAATTATCCAAAAAACGCTCTCGAAAATAACTGATAGTTATCAGCAATTTCAGGGTAAATCATTCGTTAAGCAATTGGGTGAAGCTCTCAAAGGAATTTTAGAAAAATTCGTTGATAATTTCTGGACACAACCCGCGTGGTTAGTGGCTAGTGTTTCAGCAGTTCTGTTCATCATAATTTATGTGGCGGCGGATGATAATTCTCTTATTGGAGAGATTTTGCAGAGTGTTGATGCTCTTAGTATGGTCGTTGCTTTAATTTTATTCATTAAGGAAGCGCCCGATCGCCGGAAGCAATTTCATTACCAAGCTTGGAGTATAGTTGATGCAGCACACGGCGTAAAAGTTAGCTATGCAAGAATTCTGGCACTCCAAGATTTGAATGAAGATGGTGTTTCTCTGAGAGGCGTAGATGCTATTGGTGCAGAGTTGGTAGCAATCAATCTCCCTAGTGCAAATCTGAGTGAATCCAAATTGAGTGAATCCGACCTCAGTAGTGCCAATCTGAGCCACGCTAACCTGAATAATGCTAACCTCAGTCAGGCTAAATTGAGTGGTGCTAATCTCAGTGATGCCAACCTGAGTTTTGCTCGCTTGAGTCAGGTTAATCTCAGTAGTGCCAACCTCAGCGGCGCTAATTTAATTTGTGCGGACTTGAGTAACGCAAATATGAGCGGCGTCAATTTGACGAATGCTAGTTTGAGTGGTGCTAACCTGAAGAGTTCCTACCTAAGTGGTGCAAATCTAAAAGGTGCTAAAGTTAGCATTTCTGACCTGAGTGGTGCTTTTCTCACAGGTGCTGTTATGCCGGATGGCTCGAAGTATAAGTCTTTGGAAGAGGAGGTCAAAAATAAATAAATTGATGGCAGCTTTTTTATGACCTTTTTGTCTGTTTTCTACTAAAATGGTCGTCACCATTTTAGTAGAAAAGCTTTGGCTTACTGAAAGGCGATCGCTACTAATGGTGAGAGATTACTCTTTAATTTCTGAGACATACAATGTCCGCTCAAGAAGTTGTTGCCTTGCTCAATGAACTGGTAACAGGCTTTGATGGAATGACAGCAAAATACGGTATGTCTGCGATCGCTGCCCTGCCCTATGCTATGGTTTCTATTGCGTTATCTGTAATTTGGGTGGAATTTGGCAAATTTAAAGATTACGCCTTAAACCACTGCATTGAGGCGGAAAACCCCTTTAATTTATTTGCTCAAAACCGACAAACCAATAAGCAACGCTCATTCTATGGCCACCACAACCGACGAGCCATTACCCTTACATGAACTTATTTCGCGGATTTTAGCACCGGAACCCTCATTCCAGAAGCCGAAGGGACTTCTAGCGGGGTTGGGTACAATGCAAGCCCTCAATCAGCGCCTCGCAAATCAACCCCTGCTGGATTTCATCAACGCCACTTTGCGGGGAATTAGTCAGGTCATTTTCGTCAACAACCCTTTGAGTGGATTGCTAATCCTCGCTGCTATGTTCATTCAGTCTCCCTGGCTGGGGGGCATGAGCTTAGTTGGGACTGCCAGCGCAACGCTAACGGCGATCGCCCTCAAAGCCAATCCAGGCGCCATCCAGAATGGGATCTTCGGGTTGAATGGAATGCTCGTTGGTGCGGCTATGGCGTTCTTTGGGGGGTTTGGTAATGGAGCCTGGAATCCCGTCTGGGCGATCGCCACCATTATCCTCTCTGCTCTCACAGCGGTGGTGATGGAAACAGTAGGGACGTGGTTTGCCACCCGGTTCAGAGTGGCTCCACTGGGCATCCCATTTAATGGGGTGATGCTGCCATTTTTACTTCTGCTGGCATTTGTACCCCAACCCTTCTTCGATCTGGGGCCGCCGCCACCTCCTTTTCCAGCAGGTACAATTGACGGATTTCGCTTGGTACAATCGCTGCCGCTCGGTCTGGCGCAGGTCTTTTTCTCAGACAAGCTTGTTTCCGTTGTGCTAGTCGTCCTAGGCGTTGCCATCTGTACCCCGATTGGGGCAGTGGTGGGGTTGCTCGGTTGCGCCATGTACCTGCTAGCCGGTTTGCTGCTGGGAGCCAAGCCGGATGAACTGTATACAGGTTTGTGGGGCTACAATGCAGCTCTCACCGCGACGGCAATTGGGGGAGTGTTTTACACGCCAAACCGTCTCAGCATTTCGATAGGTCTGATCTGTGCTTTCTTGGCATCGATCGCCAGCATTCTCCTAGCCCCCCTGTTCTCGCTGCTCAAGTTACCCCTTTTGTCTGTGCCTTTTTCCATTGTGACGATTGGGTGTTTTCTGATCTTGCAGCGATCGCTACCTTCACTCGTACCCGTGGTGCTGCATACAGTGGCGAGTCCAGAGGAACATCGACAGCGGTTCCGTGCAGCCAAGGAAACTATTGCTAGCTTCCGGCAACAACTCAGAGCCGCACTTCAGGGACAGCAACGCAACATCTTGTTTGAGCAGGCAACTCCTGCGATTAAAGGCGATTTACGCTACATCTTCGATGCAATCGATCGCGATCGCAGTGGGTTCCTCTCAACCTAGGAGCTTGCAACTCACCTGCATCAGGCAGGAAAAGTCCTCTCTGAAGGTGAACTGACCTATCTATTCAAGTGCATGGATAAAGATGGCAGTGGCGCGCTCAACTTTGAGGAATTTGGCGAATTGATGTTGCGGCATCAACGGCTGATGTCGAGATACACAGAATTTGTCACCTATTTCCTACCAATTGATGTCGATGCAGATGATGCCATCAGTATGAAGGAGATGAATACGGCGCTGGCGAGTTTGAGAGAGCCACCTCTGTCTGAGGATGAAATTACATTTTTGCAAGAGCAAACAGGAGGACAGCCGTTGACTTGGAATCGATTTATTGAGGTGCTGCTGCTGACTTGAAGAGCGATCGCAACCTTGATACTAATACTAATCTCGATCGGACTTTTATACAATAATCTCTTACTTGAGGAACCTTATCCTATGACAACTCAACTCACTCATCCCAGAATCATTCTCGACACCGATCCGGGCGGAGACGATATTTATGCTTTCCTTTGGCTTCTGAGCTTGGTCAAACAAGGACTTGCTGAACTTGTCGCCGTTACTTCCGCAGATGGCAATGTGGCGGCTAAACGCACCTTTTCTAGTGCGTCGCAGATTTTAAATTTAGCAGGGTTCCCAGACATTACAGTTGGTCGCGGTGTCCCCATCAAACAAGTTGTGGAAGATGCCGGACATATTCACGGGGCGGATGGGATGGGCAATCTGTCTCATACTTTACCCCCACCCATCCATAATTTTGAGGATGCTCGCTACTCCGACGAAATCATCATCGATGAGCTAAACGCAGATCCCGGGGAAATTACCATTGTAGCGATCGGCCCCCTAACAAACCTAGCTGCGGCGGAAACGAAAAGTCCTGGCATCCTCAAAAAAGCCAAGGAAATTGTCATCATGGGAGGTGCTTTTTTCTGTTCCGGTAATGTGACTCCCCATGCCGAATTCAATATTTGGTTTAATGCTGAAGCTGCTCAGACAGTATTTGACAGCCGAGATGATATTGTCGTGATGCCGCTAGACGTAACGCGCCACTTAATTTTCACACGAGATATGACTCAGGCCGTCACTCAGGCGAATCCAGAGAGTAAACTTTCTCAATTCTTGATAGCTCTTTGTGAGTTCATGATTGGCACAGCCTTGGGTTATCGAGAAACAGCAGGAATTCCAGGTTTTCTTGTCCATGATGCAGCCACCTTGGGATACCTATTTTATCCAGAAACTTTGATGTTGAAAAGGGCAAAAGTCCGGGTTGAAACAAAGGGAGAGTGGACCCTGGGACAGACATCAATTGATAGTCGCCCTGCACCGAAAACAGGAGCAAATGCCTGGGTAGCGTTGCAGGTTGACAATGGCAAATTTTTCACCAGTTTCGTTGAAGATTTGAAGCAGCTATTCACAACCGCCGAGATTTCGTGAAGGCGAGATATCCAACTTCTTAGAGAAGTCCGGTATCTGAACCGAATAGGCAAAATTAAACGTGTTAGTTTCACAAAGGTAAAAAATAATGACGACCACAGAGCGGTTTAAAAAGTTCACGATTTTGCATTCCAATGATATGCACGGAGACTTTTTGGCAGAGGCTGGAGGTGAAGAGGGTCATCTCATTGGTGGAGTGTCGCTGCTTTCCGGCTATATCAATAAAGTTCGCCAGGAAGAGAAAAACGTGCTTTTTGTCATTTCAGGTGACATGGTGCAGGGTTCTCTCATTGATAAGGAATATAGAGGTATTTCAACTATAGAAATTATGAATTACCTCGCTCCAGATGTAGTGACTCTGGGGAATCACGAATTGGATTATGGGTTGTCTCACTTACTATTTTTGGAAAAGATGGCAAATTTTCCCATCGTGAATGCCAACTTGTATATCACAAAGTACAATAAACGCTTGATGAATCCATATGTCATCCTCAATGTAGATGGATTCGATATTATGTTCATCGGAATTGTAACTGAAGAAGTTCTTAAGTCCTTAAAACGCGATCTCAGTATTAGCACATTTATAAGTCTTGAAGATGCCGCCTCAGAAGTGGGTAAAATTTGCGACGCTTACAAAAACGAGGACATTGACCTAACAATTCTGCTAACTCACATCGGTTTTGAAGAGGATAAAAAACTAGCAGCAATGCTAAACCCTGAATGGGGTGTGGATATGATCCTTGGCGGACACTCTCATACATTTTTAGAACAACCAGCCGAAGTTAACAATATTCTGATCGCACAAGCTGGAATTGGCACAGACCAAATTGGACGTTTCGATATTGTAGTGGATGACGATACTAACAGCATTGTTGAATGGAAGTGGCAACTTCTACCTGTAGATAATAATCTGGCCCAGCCAGATGCAGAAATCGAAAAGCTGATTGCGACTTTCCAAGAAGAAGTCGATCGCAAATATAATCGATTGATTGGTCGCTTAGCACATAAACTGACCCATCCTAATCGTGAAGAAGAAACGGAATTGGGTAACTTAATCGTTGATATTGTTGCCCAACTAGATAGCTTGGATGTAGCTCTGATAGGAAGTGGTTCAATCCGTCGCACAAAATTAGGCCCGCTAGTTACACTGAGCGATCTTAAAGAAGTTTTTCCTTACGACGATGTACTTTATAAACTTAAAGTTACTGGCGTACAGCTCACCCAGATATTCGCACACATTATGAGACTGGAAAACAGAATACCTGGTGAAAGTTGTTGTTTTCAGGTCAGCAAAGGTATTCAGACAGTTTACAATAATTCCCAAAATCAGCTTGAATCTTTGAGAATTAATGGACAACCTGTACAAGCAGATGCTCATTACACTATCTGTGTGGAAGAATATCCTTACAAAAATTCACTACACAGTCTAGGTCTAACAAGTGAAGAATTGACAAAATTAGACAACCCAAAGGTAGTTTCAACATCCTGCCAGAATATCCTTGAAGAATACTTTAGCCATCATCAAAATCTCAACAGCCAGATCGAAGGCCGATTGATCTACAAGTAGAATGTTCAGAGCTGTTCTCACTGATTGTGATTATTGGCCAGGCAAGATGCCTGCCTACTAAGAAGCTAGATTAAGACTGTTTAATGCAAATCACCACAAGGAATATTAGCGGAACCAGAACCAGAGATCAAAATCACATCCTATGATAAGACTGCAATTATTTATGAGGTGGAGTTTTTTCTCGAAAACTTTGAGGATGTGGAGCAGATACTCGATCGATTTATGACACGAATCTGGTACGCAGCGCAGTTTCAACAACCTGACGCTATATCGCTATTGATATGAATATGCTGTAGAACCTGCGGACAAGGCAGATAGCGCTTTAAGTAAGTTAGCCCAAAGCCTGCACTCAATTCCCGGATTTATGCCTTTAGGTAGATAGGCGAAAAATTTAGATGACTTAGCTAAGGGAACTATGTTGGCTCTTCCGTACTTAGTGTGCCAAATTATTAGTTTTCTGATGTCATATCATGTCCGGTCGATTGACCATGATTAAGATTTTGCCTCTGGCCACCAATAGAAATGAGTCAAACCACTG
>NZ_JAUBRM010000235.1:0-1178 GCF_036701905.1 Microcoleus sp. MON2_D5 | reverse complement strand
GAATGGTTATAAGCCAAGTAGAGTGAGTTTGGTAACATCAAGCGAAAAGTTTATTCATACCGTGAATCAGCAACGCCTGATAAAAGTCTTATGGGCGTTGCTGATTCACGGTATGAAAATAGATAAGTTGGAAATTCCGAAGATGTTCGGACGCGCTTGTTTCATTTTGTGGAGAGTGAGTCGTTCATACCATAAATCAGCAACGCCTAACTGCTTATCAATTTATTCAATAAGCTCTCTCTATTGATGGCTCCATTTTTTACCGTAGTTGAGCAATTACCACTTTTACGATGGGCTATCGAGGTAAAATTCAAGGGTAACGCTAAAATAGGCTTATGCAAATAAAATGACTGAGTAATGGTTATGGTTGTCGAGTTTTTGAATATAATAGATTCTACACCAACTACAACGCCTCGGCTTTCGCCGACGCTAAATGATGTCTACCGAAACATTAGTTAAGTGGCTGGAAAAAAATACCGAATTAGGTATATTATCCCACGATATTTTACAGGCGATCGCGCGTGAAATGGAAATGGCAACTTTTCCCCCCGGGTTTCGAGTGGTAATTGAAGATACGCCTGTCACTAATCTCTATATTTTAGAACGGGGACAAGCCGATCGCTACCGCCGCAAACAACCGGGATTAATGTGGGCGAGCAGTTTGTTGCCGGGGGCGATCGTGAATTTATCTGCCCTCCAGCACTCGCAACCTGCCGATAGTCGAATTATAACTCGGACAGAATGTCAATTTTGGGTAATTAGTACCCATCGCTGGCACAATTTGCTAAAAAGATATCCACGCATTACCGAAGCCTACGCTCAACGCTTGGCAGCGAAATTAGAGCAGTTAGAAGCAGAAATTGCG
The DNA here is from genome assembly GCF_036701905.1 of Microcoleus sp. MON2_D5. NCBI lineage: Bacteria > Bacillati > Cyanobacteriota > Cyanophyceae > Oscillatoriales > Microcoleaceae > Microcoleus > Microcoleus sp. MON2_D5. Next base: position 313 of record NZ_JAUBRM010000235.1, on the reverse strand, counting down.
TACGAACGTGAGCGTCAAAATGCCCTCCGCAGCTATCTAGTACCCAGGGCGAGACGGGGAGTAATTGGCAATAGTCGTTATGCAGTGAAATTGCGCCAACAAATTCGCACGGCATCGAGTGACAGCCGATCGGTATTAATCTCTGGCGAACCTGGTTTAGAAAAGGATAATTTAGCTGCTTTAATTCATTTCGGTTCCCATCGCCGCAACGAGCCAATTATTCAAATTAAAAGTGCGGCGTTGCTGAATTGATGTATGATGTAGCGATCAAGATCCAAAAACATTATTCAAAACAGGATGGAATCTTTAGCTA